>JACRMS010000022.1 GCA_016214845.1 Nitrospirota bacterium
ACCTCCGGAAATTACAGTTCCGAAAAGATTGCCAATATGCTGACTTATATTCAAGTCGACACCATGAAAATCATGGGAAAAGTTTTTTGTATTCATATTGTTATGAATGATTCTCATAATATTAACCGGACACTACTGATAAAAAATATCAGAGCATCGTACAACAAGAACATCCAGCCGACAGGGATTTACACGGTTGACTTATTAAAACAGTTAGATGGTAAAATACTTGTCATGAGCCCCTCAATTTTCAGAGTGAAAGGCTATAGATTTTATTTCCTTTCAAATGAAGAGGAAAGAATCCATGTTCATATAACATGCGAGGAAGGCGAAGCGAAATTTTGGTTAGAGCCAATAATATCATTGGCCATATCTCACGGGTTGAATCCAAGAAGATTGAACGAGATTCAAAAGATCGTAGAGGAGCACAAGAATGAAATCATTAAAGCATGGCAAAGACATTTCGGTAAGCGTTGAAAATATAACTCCTTTTGGCATCTGGCTTTTTGTTAAAGAAAAGGAATATTTTCTTAGTTATAAGGATTATCCATATTTTATAGACCAGACATTGAACTCAATACAGAATGTTCAATTGCTCCATGGCATTCATTTGTACTGGCCGGATCTGGATGTTGATCTTGAAATTGATAATCTTGAAACTCCGGAGAAATATCCTTTGAAATCAAAATTAATAAAGAAGAATCTTGCAAGCAATTCAACGGGACGACGAATTGCCGCCCGTTAATTTGGTTACAGCACCCTGAGATAAATGAACGACACGCTTAAAATAATAAAAAGATCATTTCTCATTTCAACAGGAATCGTTCTTGTCATTGCAGCCATCGGTTGTTACAGCTATTTTGTCGCCGACAAAGTGGAGACCGTTATCAATGACACTGAAGTGAAAAGGTATGACGGGAATGACATATATCTTGTGTTTACTGACTACGGGGTTTTGCAGAATACGGACGCTCGTTATCGGGTCAAGTTCAACTCTTCAGACATTCAGAATACGTGCATAAGGCTCAAAGGCAAAAAGGCGGAAATAAAAAAGTACGGCTGGAGGATCAGGCCGTTGTCATGGTACGAAAATATTGTGGCAGTTGAAGAGATCACGCCGCATCAATAACGTTCCCGGCAACCTCTGTGTTCCCGATTTCTCATATCAAATTCCGCATCTCTCCTACTGTCTCAGCACAAAAAGTGATAAGGGTCAAACCCCTGCTTCTTGTAGAAGATGCTTTGCAATAATTGAAAAACTCAGGGTCTCCTTACTAATTCCACGCCAACTCTTGACTGGACGGGAAAGAAAGCGATGTAGAATTACAAGCAAGGCTTCTCGCCCTTAATCTTTAAGACTTATGATAAAATGACCATAAACAAGGAGGCTGATACATGGAAAGAGTTCTGGTAAAAACGGATGAATATAACGGGCGATATGTTGCCATGAAAAGTTTTGATGACCCAACTATCGTAGGGGTCGGCGATGACCCGGAAACTGCGCTGAAAGATGCGGTATCCAAGGGTTACAGTGACCCGGTTTTTTTGTATATACCAGAGAAAGAGATTGTACATATCTACTGATGCCCGTTCGTGATTATCCATTTTCTACTATAAGACCCGCGATGTGTCAAGACCATATTTGCGCGGTTTCTTCTTTCCATGTCCCTCCATAATTGTAGATTGAAATACGCACGAAGATAACGTTCACTCCGAAGTTACACAGTATCTCTTTGTTAGCCAAAGCAACATTCCTTCGATCAAATGGAAATCATTCTTTGAACCTGTAAGCATCAATTTCAAAGCCCTCATAAATTATTGTCTTGCAGGTTACAGCAACGTTTGTTAGTATGATGAGCATAAAGATATTTGGAAAGACTAAAGTTCTTGTTTGTAATGGACGTACTTATAACTCAATTGCATTGTAAGCAATAAATAAAAACCTGCAATGCGGAAAGGAGAAAAAATGGCAAAGAAAACAAGATGTGTCGAAAAAACAAAAGAGGGGAAAAGATGTAAAAATACCGCAACCGGCATCTCAAAATGCTGTGCTGCTCACAAGAAAAAATAGTTATAGAGAGTTACATGTTGAGTCAAACTGAAAGGGGCTTGTTTCGGCAAGTCCCTTTTAATATATGAATCCTAATATTTTGTTACGGGCGTGACCTATTGATGATGAACCCAGGGAATCTGCTGTGGCGCGATTACATGAGCCACGCCCTGTCTTGCAATTTTTCAGATTATTCGTATACTTTAATTGTCTGAATTATTTCTTAATATTTTTCTGAACGAAAGTTTATATGGCATATCCGAAGACTCTTGCGATGATAATGGCAGGCGGCAGGGGAGAAAGGCTTTTCCCCCTGACGTTTGAGCGTTCCAAACCGGCTGTTCCGTTCGGGGGCCGATACCGCATTGTTGATTTCGTGCTCAGCAATCTTATCAACTCACAGATCTTTTCGATCTATCTCCTTGTGCAGTACAAGTCCCAGTCCCTCATTGAATATACGAGGGAAAACTGGGGGCTTTCCGCTGTGATGAGCGACCATTTCGTGACCGTTGTCCCGCCTCAGATGAGGTATGGCCCCGACTGGTTTCAGGGCACTGCGAACGCGGTCTTTCAAAACCTCAATCTCATCCGGCAGCACAAACCGGAACTTGTGATCGTCTTTGGGGCCGACCACATTTACCGTATGGACATCAGGCAGATGATTGATTTTCATCTTAAACGCAAAGCGCATGTGACAGTCGCCGCGAGGCCCGTTCCAATAAGCGAGGCCAGCGCGTTCGGCATTATTGACGCGGAAGCAGACGGCAGGATAAAAAGCTTTGTAGAGAAACCGAAGAGCCCGGCGCCGATGCCCGATGATCCAACGAGGGCCTACTGCTCAATGGGCAATTACATTTTCAGTACTGATGTCCTGATCAAGGCGCTGATACAGGCCGAGAGGAATAAAGAATATGACTTCGGCAAACATGTTATACCGAATCTTTTAAACGCGGGCGAAAGTCTTTATGCATACGATTTTGCGACCAATGTCATTCCCGGGTCAAAGCCCCATGAGGAGCTTGGATACTGGAGGGATGTTGGCAACATCAAATCCTTCTGGGACGCGCATCAGGACATGCTTGGAGAAAAGCCGGTGTTTGAGATCAACAACGAGCTGTGGCCTATCCGTCCGTCAAGAAATGAACTGCCTGCCACAAAAATATTAGGCGGAGAGATCACCAACAGCATAATCGCGGAGGGGACGCTCATCAATAAATCGAAGATAGTGAATTCCGTTATCCGCCGCGGGGTCGTTATCGAGGCCGGAGTTGAGATCAGGGACTCAATCATCATGGATTACGTGACTCTGAAAAAAGGATGCACTTTAAATAAAGTGATCGTTGACGCGCACAATGTGATAGAAGAAGGTATACATATCGGGTATGACAGCAAGAAACCATACTGGCGCGCGCACTTAGACCCCTCAGGAATTACGGTCATCGCAACCGAGAAACACACGGGCAGGGTTTAACCCTTCTTCAAAAACCTCTCGAATGCGTTTTTATCATTGGCCTTCAGATGCGCCTCTTCCGGCGCGATCTTCTTCTGCATCAGAAAGTCCATTATCGCCTGGTCCAGGAGCTGCATCCCTTCGCCTTTTGATGTCTGCATGATGGATGGTATTTGAAATGTCTTTCCTTCCCTGATCAAATTTGCGATCGCGGTTTTGCAGTACAGAATTTCGAGCGCAGCCAGCCGTCCGGGTTTGTCAGACCTCTTTAACAACTGCTGGCAGATGACGCCTTTCAATGACTCGGAGAGCATCGTCCTGATCTGGGCCTGCTGTCCTGCGGGGAAGGCGTCGATTATGCGGTCAATGGTCTTTGCGGCGGAGCTTGTGTGAAGCGTGCCGAAGACGAGATGCCCGGTCTCAGCAGCGGTTATCGCAAGCTCAATTGTTTCCAGGTCGCGCATTTCACCAACGAGGATTACATCAGGGTCTTCTCTCAGCGCGGCCCTCAATGCGGAGGCGAATGACGCGGTATGGCTTCCGATCTCCCGGTGATTGACCAGGCAGCCTTTGTTCTGATGCACAAACTCAACAGGGTCTTCGATTGTCAGGATATGGTCTTTCCTGTTTGTGTTGATGTAATCAATGATCGCCGCAAGTGTGGTTGACTTCCCGCTTCCTGTCGGGCCTGTTACAAGCACAAGCCCCCTGCTTAAATTAGTAAATTTCAAAACCTGGTCCGGCAATCCCAGGTCCTGCACAGTGAGGATCTTTGTGGGAATGATCCTGAAGACCGCGGCCATGCCCCGCTTCTGCTCAAAATAATTCGCGCGGAACCTCGCGACCCCGGGTATCTCGTATGCGAAGTCCAGGTCCCTTTTTGCGTTAAATGTCTTCTGCTGCTCCTCGGTTGCTATCTCAAACAGGAGGGTTTTCACTGAATCGTTTGTCAGCTCAGGCTGGTCCAGCTCCACAAGCTCCCCGTGCTTTCTTATCTTTGGTTTTGCCCCGGTGCTAAGGTGTAGATCGCTTGCGCTGTTTTCCATCATGTAATTAAATAATGCGTCAATCTTTGCCATGTTAACCTCTGCTTAACCTTTCCCGAAGATCACCGGAGGAATACATCCCTTCAAGTTCCTGAAACTCATACCCCAGTTCTTTGCACGCCGCGCAGCCTTTCCCGCTGCAGGACGGGCATTTTTCAGGGACGAGTATCTTCACATAACACTTTTTGAAATCTTCCGGCGCCGCATCAATGACATAAACAGATTTATCAAAAACAAAAGGAGTTCTTTTTGTCGAAAAGTAATTGTACCCGTGGACCGGGTTGTCAGAATGGAAAACTTTATGAAGGCCATGAACATGAGCGTCTGCGAATGAAATATCGCCGGGAAGTATGAGCCCGTACTCCCCGGTGATCGCGGGCAGGGACGGCGTATCAAATTTGTTTTTCAGAGGGTAGGCCGCCAGAAAAGTCCTTTCGCCGTTTGAGGCATGGTCATAAAGGAATGGTGTTCTCATCTCATCAAATGCGGCGCATATATCTTCCTTGCTGAAAGTCCCTTTGATCGTCATTATGTTTTTTAAGATCCCGGAGCCGAAGATACTTATCTTGCAGGCGTGTTCCCCAAGCAGGAAATCTATCCGGTAGAAAGAGGTCCTTTTAATTCTTTCAGTGATGTTTTTAAGGGCGGAGAGCAGGTCAGGGAGGACCAGCTCTTTGAAGGTGTTTTTTAACAGCTCCTCAATCTTGCTGCCGCTGCCTGTTGATACATTGACTTTTTTGCTGAAAGAGTCCCCGATTAGGCCGATAGCGGTTTTATTGAGAGGGTCTTCCGCCACGATTGATATCTGCTCATCTGTTTCATGAAGCGGGAGGATCCTGTTGCCGATCAAAAACTCTTTCTCGAATTTGCTAAGCAGTTCCAGGTTCGGGACAATGTCCTCGACGATCACAAAGGGGATATCAAGCTGCTTGCTCAGCACCCAGTCTATATCATCCATGCTGACCTTGCCGAGTCTGACCAGGGCCTCGCCCAGTCTAAGCCCGGATTCTTTCTGAAGCTTGAGCCCCTCCAGAAGGTCATCATTGTTGATCAATCCGTATTCCAGCAGCAATGTTCCGATATCTGTCCACTTGTTGGACATAATGCTCTCTCCGTAATTATTTGACAGGAAGAAGCTGAAAAATCTGTTTGAATATATATCGGAAGATTCCGGGAAAATCTGAATGGGGAATTTACTTCTCTATTTCAACCTTCTGAGTTACTTTCTGCATTGTGAATGTCTCGTCACGGGTATATAAATAGTTAACAGTTACTTCAATAATCGCAGAAGTTGTATCGGCTCTAAGAGGGACAACGAAAGTGTTTGTATCAGGCGCGTTGGGCTTCAGCCCTAATTCAACATGCTCCGTAGCGGTCACGTCCCACTCAGCCATCGCGACCTGCTTGCCCCCTTTAAAATACAGGTCGCCGACCGTGAATTCCTTCCGGTTGGAAAATATTTCCCTGCCGTCCTGGTCTCTCACGGTCACATCCATATGCATCCGGGGCGTTACAGCGCAGCCGTGCGGGATCACATGTCCCGCGTTGTTTGTTAATTCAGTTTTTACGACCACCACCGGTATTTTTTTATTTTCATAGATATCTATGTAGTGGGTCGGTCTTGCGTTAACGGAAAGGCTGACCGATGATTTAAGGAAGTCAGGATTGTTAGGGCCCAGGAATTTGTGACTTAATTTTTCCCCCTGCATATGGCAGTCCTGACAGGATTCTTTGTGCCCTTTATGTACAAAATCTTCCATGTAAGAAGTGTAAAGAGTGGGACATTCCTTCCACGGCACATCAGGCGGGCAGTGGTGACATCCCGCGCAGAACTCGGATGCCGGCAGCAGGTCTGACTTCGCGGTCTGAAAGCCGATCTCTTCATGCGGGTTGTCTTCAAGTCTCCTCGGTCCGTAGATCATCTTTTCTTTGGGTTGAGATTTAGGCCCCGTTGCCGATAAATTGTGGCATCCAAGACAATTGAGGTTTAGCTTGGCAAGCTCCTTTCTCGCCGCTTCCCTTTTTGTTTCGTCCTTATCTTCCACGGCAGTAAGCACCAGATCGCCGATACGCAGAACAAGCTCTGGAGTCGCGTCTTTTATTTGAGGCACGTGGCAATTCAGGCATATTGTCAGATCTCCCCTGCCCAGAGTTTTTTCCTGGTCCAGCGCCAGCCTGATAAAAGTCCTCATTCCTCTCAGCACCCGCGGGTCCGCAACGGAATTTCCCATGGTTGAGGTTTTCCATTCATTGTATTTGTCTTCGTGGCAGTCAGCGCATGACTTGATGTCGTACATTTCCACAAGCTCGTCAATTGTCTCCGCCTTTTTGGAGGATGCAGTCCCGGGAAGAAGTGCTATAACTAAAATGAGAATGCACAGATTGAATAATCGCATATCTTAATTATAAGGGCATCCCTGCTGTTGTGTAAAGAATTGTTCTCCGCTCTGCAATTCTGCCCTCCACCCGCTGACAAAATCGCTTGACATTAAACCGGGCAAATGTTAATAATAATCGCTTTGCTTAAAATTGAAGTAACAAGTTTGAGTTATAAGCTCATAAACTAAACTTAAACTCTTCTTCTAAATTCGGTTCTGAATAATATTGAAGGGGTCAGTAAAATGAGTAAAGTTGCGACATTCGAAAGAGGGATCCATCCCAAGTATAACAAGGAATTATCTTCGGGGAAATCCATCACCCCGGCAAAGCTGCCTCAGAGAGTAGTCATCCCGCTCAGCCAGCACATCGGCGCTCCAGCGAAATGTGAAGTAAAGATCGGAGACGAAGTTAAAAAAGGCCAGGTCATCGGTTCTCCCGCAGGTTTTGTGTCCTCGCCGGTCCATTCGTCTATTTCAGGAAAAGTAATAGCAATTGCCGATTTTCCCACCGCTGTTGGAAGGCTGGTCCCATCGGTTGTTATAGAAAGCGACGGGAAAGATGAAGCGGTCTCGTTTAAAGAAAATCCGAATTATATGAATCTAAGCGCTGATGAGATCAAGGCCGCTATAAAAGACGCGGGAATCGTCGGGATGGGCGGCGCCGCGTTCCCGACAAATGTAAAACTCTCCCCGCCAAAAGAAAAACCCATTGACACAGTCATACTTAACGGCGCGGAATGCGAGCCCTATCTTACCGCAGACCACAGGCTCATGGTAGAACGTCCCAAAGATGTTGTTGAAGGCCTGAAGATCATTATGAGGTCGCTCGGCGTTAATAAAGGCTATATCGGCATTGAGGAAAATAAACCTGACGCCATCGCGGCTATTAAATCCGCCGCTTCCGGCGAGTCCAGTATTGAAGTCCACACTCTTGAGATAAAGTACCCGCAGGGCGCTGAAAAGATGCTGATAAAGGCGATAAAGAACAGGGAGGTGCCAAGCAAGGGGCTTCCGATGGACGTTGGTGTTGTCGTCCAGAATATCGGCACCGCTATCGCGATCTATGAAGCAGTGAGGTTCGGCAAGCCCTTGATAGAAAGGGTTGTAACTGTTACCGGCAGGGGGATTAAAGAACCCCGCAATATGATGGTGAGGGTCGGGACCCTTTTGTCGGATGTAATTGATCAGTGCGGCGGCCTTGTTGAAGGCGCTGTGAAGGTGATCTCCGGAGGCCCAATGATGGGATTTGCGCAGTGGACCCTTGATGTGCCTGTTACAAAAGGCACTTCCGGCATACTGGTCCTCAGTGAAGAGGAATACGTATCGTCGGAGGAGTATTTCGCCTGCATAAGGTGCGGGCGTTGCGTTGACGTATGTCCCATGGGACTCAACCCGTCAATGCTTAGCATCCTGATCGAGAAAGGGCATTACGAAGAGGCAAAGGATTATAACCTCTACGACTGTTTTGAGTGCGGATCATGCGCTTATGTGTGCCCGGCAAAGAGGCCCATGGTGCAGTTTATGAGACTTGCAAAATCGCAGGTGAAACCGTAAGAAAAGTGCAATAGCGCAGAAGAGCAAAAGTGCATAAGTAATGAAGCGTCATTCCCGCGAAGGCGGGAATCCAGAGAATGAATAAGCAGGATTAACGAGAGATGCCGAAACAAGTTCGGCATGACACAAAGAGGAAAATAGAAATGGCAACTGATGTAAAGTCACATCCATTAGTAGTTTCAGTAAGCCCGCATGTTAGGGACGAGGAATCCATTGCAAAGATCATGTGGACGGTCAACTTCGCGCTACTTCCCGCTTTCATTATGTCTGTATATTATTTCGGCCCAAGGGCAGTCTATGTTACCGGCCTCTGCATTTTGACCGCGGTCTTATCAGAGCACCTTTTCCAGAAGGGCCTGAACAGGAAAATTACCTCAACCGATGGAAGCGCGTTTTTAACAGGACTTCTGCTTGGAATGAACCTTCCGCCAAGTGTGCCGTTTTATATTCCAATTGTAGGATCTTTAGTAGCGGTTGTTATCACAAAGATGCTATTCGGCGGACTTGGATACAATATCTTTAATCCTGCGCTTGTCGGCAGGGCGTTCTTATTAATAAGCTGGCCGAAACTGATGACGATATGGTCAACGCCTACCGCGCAGTTTCTGGCAATGGATGCCAAAACAACGGCAACCCCTCTCGGCATTTTAAAAGAAGAAGGCGCGGTCAAGCTCATGGAAGTCTTCGGAGACAAGATGAGCCTCTACTCACACCTGCTTCTGGGAAACAGGGCCGGTTCTATCGGTGAAACTTCCGCAATAGCACTGCTTATCGGCGCGGCCATCCTCATTTATAAAAAATATATCACGTGGCATATCCCCTTTTCATTTCTTGGAACAGTCGCGGTAGCAGCTTGGATATTCGGCGGCAAGGGCGGACTTTTTACAGGCGATCCGGTCATACATCTTTTAAGCGGCGGTCTTATGCTTGGCGCGTTTTTTATGGCAACGGATTATGTCACTTGTCCCACAATTAAAAAAGGTCAGATAATCTTCGGCATCGGCTGCGGCGCGATCACAATGCTTATAAGATTGAAGGGCGGTTTCCCTGAAGGCGTCATGTTCGCGATACTTTTAATGAACTGTTTTGCGCCGCTTATTGACAGAGGTGTAGCGCCAAAAATGTTCGGCGCTGTAAAGAAGAAGGAAGAGAAAAAATGACACAAAAAGAGATTGTAAAAATAGCGATCAACCTTGTTGTTATATATGTTATTGGCGGGCTGATCCTTGCCTTTGTGTATGCCAAGGCGTCCCCGATCATGTTCATAAAGGCGAAGGAAGAAAAGGAAGCGGCGCTCAAGACAATGATGCCGGATGCGGACAAGATAGAAGAGATAGGCAAGTGGTCGCCGCACGGCAAGCATGCCGGATATTATACTGCCAGGAAAGGCAATGAAGATCTCGGCTATATCATTGAATGTTTCGGGAAGGGTTATTCAAGTTACATAAATGTGCTTGTTTCGGTTGACAAGGACCTTACAGTTAAGAAGATAAATATCCTGCATCACGCTGAAACCCCCGGATTGGGAGACGAGATCGAAAAGGATTACTTCCTCAGCAGGTTTGAAGGCAAGACAATTGATACACTTGTCGTAGTAAAAGGAGATGCGGGGGATAAAGTCGAGGCGATCACCGGCGCCACGATATCAAGCCGTGCGGTAACGGAAGACGGCGTTCGAAACGGCGTCAAAATGCTGAAGGAAAAACTTTCAGGCGGCGGAGAAGAAAAGAAGGAAGAACAGGGAAAGGAGCATGAACATGGCTCACACTAATAAAAGCAACTGGGAATTAATAAAGAACGGGATGTTCAGCGAGAACACAATCTTCAGGATGGCCATCAGCCTGTGTCCTTCAATCGCGGTCACCAATAGTTTGAAGAACGGTTTTTTTATGGGCGCGGCGGTCATTGTTGTCCAGACAATGGTCAATTTTACAGTGTCATTAATAAGAAATTTCATTAACCCCAAGATCCGTATACCGATATTCATGATGGTCATTGCGGGGTATGTAAGTCTCATAGACATGTCAATGGCGGCATTCGCGCGCCCGGTTTACAAGCAGATAGGCCTTTATATACAGCTCATCGTTGCGTTTGCGTCGATCTTTGCAAGGGCCGAGGTCTTTGCGGTAAAGAACAAAATAATTCCGTCGGTAGCCGACGGCCTCGGCATGGGCATAGGTTTCTTTCTTGCGATGATAGTGATCAGCTTTTTCAGGGAGCTTCTCGGCAAAGGCGCTTTATGGGGCTTCCCGATTGTAAACGGCAATCCCCTTCTCATAATGGTGCTGCCCGCAGGCGGGTTTTTTGCGGTCGGCCTTTTGATGGGGTTTTTCAACTGGGTCGATATAAAATTAGCTGAACGCAAAGCGGCAGCGGCGGAGACGGCTGCTGCTCCGGAGATTGGTTAAGAATAAATGATGAAAAGATTTTCCACAGATTACACAGATGCCGCAGATTATGAAAAAAACAAGAAAATAATCTGTTTAATCTGCGAAATCTGCGGATTAAAAAAATTGGGGGAGAGATGGACTTTGGAAAACTTTTTCAGCTTGTAGTAGCCGCGTCATTGATCAACAACTTCGTCTTTACGAGATTCCTGGGGTTGTGTATCTTCTTCGGCGTTTCAAAAAAGATGGAGACCGCCGTTGGGATGAGCGTAACATTTACCGCGGTCATGGTCATAAGCTCCGCGCTGAGCTGGGTGGTTTTTAAATACCTGATGGTGCCGCTGGATATCACGTTCCTGAAGATAATTGTTTTCATCGGGATTATCGCTGCATTCGTGCAGTCCGCCGATACTATTATGAAGAAGGTCAGTCCCGCGCTCTATTACAAACTCGGCATCTACCTCGCGCTGATCACCACGAACTGCATAATCCTTGCAGTGCCACTGATAAATTCAGGCGAGGGATACAGCTTCCTTGAGAGCATGGCATTCGGCGTAGGTTCGGGATTAGGCTTTGCCCTTGCGCTTGTGATAATGGCGAGCATCCGCGAGAAGCTGGAGCTTGCAGACATACCGGCGCCTTTCAGGGGACTGCCGATATCGTTCATAGTCGCCGGGCTGATCGCCCTGGCATTTACGGGGTTCTCAGGATTGATAACGCTGTAAGAAGCGCAAAAGAGCAGAAGTGCAATAGTACAGAAGTGGTTGTTTGAAAATTACTGAGATGAAATTGTTATAATTAGGTTGTAACCATTCTAAGATTTTTTATGAGGACACGATATGTTTAAAATTTCCAGAAAAATAAAAACTGCAATATTTACTTCCGCACTTTTGCTCTTAAGCGCGTCTGCGCTCTACGCCGGAGTCGGCGGCGGTGTTGATGCGCGTGAGTCGGTAAACCTTGCCGAGGTCCTAAAATTCACAGCGATATTCCTTGCCGGGATCAGCGCCATATTCGGCGTGGGACTTGCCTTTGCCGCCAAGAAGTTCGCTGTCCAGGAAGACCCCCGCATTGACCAGGTATCGGAAGTGCTTGCGCATGCCCATTGCGGCGCGTGCGGTTTCGCGGGCTGCAGGCAGTATGCCGAGGCAGTGGTCCTGAAGCCTGAGGTCGCACCGAATCTCTGTACGCCCGGCGGTAAGGCTTCCGCTGAAGCCGTTGCTAAAATTACAGGAAAGGTAATGACCCAGCTTGAGCCCAAGATCGCGCGTGTATTCTGCCAGGGAGGGTGCTCCAAGTCAGTGCGCAGGTTTAAATATGAAGGCGTTGCTGATTGCAGGGCCGCGATACTTGCAAGCGGCGGTGACAAATCATGTATCTACGGATGCCTTGGCTATGGGACCTGTTCAAGGGCCTGTCCTTTTGGCGCTATTACAATGAGTGATGACAACCTGCCTGTAATAAATCCGGCGAAATGCACGGCCTGCGGAAAATGCGCTCAGGCATGTCCGGTAAAGGTCATCGAGATACTGCCGATGGCAAAGGAAGTCCTTGTGCGCTGTCATTCAAAGGACAAGGGCCCTGCCACTAAGAAGAACTGCCAGGTTGGCTGTATTGCCTGCGGAATCTGTGTAAAGGTTTGTCCTTATAACGCCCCGTCAGTGACGAACAACCTCTCAAAGATTGATCTTGACAAATGCAAAGTCTGCGGTCTCTGTGTTTCAAAATGTCCGACTAACGCAATTATGGACTACATACCCAAGAGGCCGAAGGCATTCATTACAGAAAAATGCATCGGC
This sequence comes from Nitrospirota bacterium, assembly GCA_016214845.1. Taxonomy (NCBI): domain Bacteria; kingdom Pseudomonadati; phylum Nitrospirota; species Nitrospirota bacterium. The sequence continues at coordinate 12,665 of JACRMS010000022.1, forward strand.
TGTCATATGTGCGCAAAGGTATGCCCTGTGAATGCCCCCTCAGGCGAGATGAAGAAACGGCATGTCATCGCCCAGGACAAGTGCATCGGCTGCGGCATCTGCACATCCAAGTGTCCGGTTGTCGCAATCAACGGCACATTCAATTACGCCGGGATACTGCAGGCCTTTGAGGCCAAAAAAGCAGCGAGGGAAAGGGCAAAGGCGGAACAGCAGCCAACCGTAAGCGCTTAAAATTATAATGTCATGCTGGACCCTGCGCTAAAATTGATTCAGCGTCTATAAATCCAAAAGAGGCGGGGTATTCAGCCTGGCCTCTTTTGCTTTCAAGTCCTATCTTCAGTTGTGATCCTGACGATTGTATTTTTTGAAACTGCCTGTATAATAAAATATGTCGCAAAATTGAAGTGGAGGTGATTTCTATGATCAAGAGAACAATAAAACTTATGTTTGCCTCGTTGCTGTTCATGTTTTTATGTCTCATTCACCCTTTAAGTGCTGACGCGGAAGTAAACGTTAACATAAATATCGGGCCGCCGCCGGTCTTTGAGATCCCGGCGCCGCCTGAAGTTCTTGTGATACCCGGAACATATGCCTATTTTGTCCCTGATATTGACGTGGATATCATCTTTTATCACGGTTACTGGTACCGCCCGCACAGGGACCACTGGTACAGGGCCAGCAGCTATAACGGACCCTGGGGATATATCGTCCGTGAAAGAGTGCCGGTTGTCATTTTGAATCTGCCCCCGGATTACCGGCATATACCGCCCCGGCACTCCCGCATTCCTTACGGACACCTCAAAGAGAACTGGAGAGGCTGGGAGAAGGAAAAGCACTGGGATGATGAACACCGGCATCGAGATAATGACGACGATCATGAAGGAAGGGGAAAAGGGAAAGGGAAAGAAAAGCACCACCACGATTAACGATGGCATCTTACATCGTTTTAAAAAAAGCAGGTCAGGTATTTTGCCTGACCTGTTTTTTTAGAAAGTGACGACATGGTACAATAGTAACTGCATGTCAAAGAAAATTGTCCGGCAGAAATATTTTGTATCAAAAGAGCTCCGTATTTCCATCGCACTTATTATCCTATGGTCGCTGCTTGTGGCCGTTTTCTTCACATATTTCGCAAAAGAACTCAGCGAAAAAATAGGCCACGGCATCTTACTGTTCGCCATTGTAATGATCGGGTATGTCGCGATAGTGGTTGTGCTGACCCTGCTTTTTTCTCATCGCCTGATTGGACCTTTTCAAAGATTGAAAACAGAGATAAGGCTTATCGTGGCCGGTGAATACCGGAGGAGGCTGGGGGTTCGGAATAATGACGACCTGTACATAAGATCGTTTATCGAGGAAGTCAACAAGATACTCGATGAGCTTGAAAAGGCGCAGGGCTACAAAGAGGATGTTGTGAGGCACGTTGATTCCGAATTGCTGAAACTGATCTCCCTTATTGAAGAGGGGGAAACATCAAAGGAAAAGCTCAGAGACACGGTTTTGTCCCTTCATAAAAAGCTCAGGCCCGCCGGACCGGGACCTATGGGATAGTCGGCATCTCTGTTATAATCAGTAAATATAATGGGTAAAGAAAAGACAAGTAGAATCATACCGGTACTGTTGCTCAGCGCGGCAGGTTTTGCCGGCAACTGGTTCAACCTTCCATTATTTTTCAATCTCGATTTCGTGTTCGGTTCCATCTTCGTGATGATTGCAGTGGGCCTGTACGGAACACTGCCCGGTATTCTTACGGCAGCCGTTGCCGCAAGCTGCACATACTTCCTGTGGAACAATCCCTGGTCCATAATCATCTTCACTTGTGAAGCATTGTTTGTCGGATATACCCTCGAACACAAATCGAAAAACATGGTATTGCTCGACACCTTCTTCTGGCTTTTGATCGGGATGCCGATGGGCTGGGTATTTTTCAGCAGCATAATGGGAGTTACTCACCAGGGCGCTTTGCTGTTAATGTTAAAGCAGGCGATTAACGGGATATTCAACACCCTGCTTGCGACCTTTTTGCTTGCTTTCATTAATTACTATAAATTCAGGGGGAAGCCAAACCATACCCCAACCATATCTTTCCGTCATGCCATAGGGAACATATTAACCGCGGCGATACTTTTCCCGGCCCTGTTTTTTATGATCTCCAATATAAGGGACGAAATGGACCATCAAGAGAGTCAGATGAAGAGGAGGGTGCTGAATGTTTCAAATGCGTCCCGTGAGATGCTGAAAAACTGGCTGGATGAACACCGGGAGGTCCTTCAGGTGGTGTCCTATTTTGAAAAAGAACCGGACGTGACCTCACAGGAAAAGATACAGAACGATATTGAATTCATAAGAAAGACAACAACAGATTTCCTTCATGTCGGGGTACTGAACAGCAGGGGAGTCGCTGTCGCACGTTCACCGAGAACAGACGGCAAAGGCAAATCCGGCATCGGGACGGATTTTTCCGAAACGCAGGCGTATAAGGAATTGAGACGCACGCTTCAGCCTGTTGTTTCAGACGTAACCATAGGACGCAACCATTCAACACCGTATATCTTCATGGCGGTCCCGACGATTGATTCCGGTGAATTAAAAGGGGCCTGCGTCGGAGACCTTGACCTTGCTGAGTTCACAGTAAAATTAAAGAGTATCATTCGCCAGCGGCCTGTTGAGATCACCGTATTTGACAGTAAGAAAAACATTATAGTCAGCACCGGCGGCGAGTGGAAAATTATGGACACTTTCCAGCGTCCGGGAAACGCCGAGATCAGGACCTTTGATAACGGCATATACCAGTGGGTGCCTAAGCCGGAACAAAATGTCAGCACGCTGACGCGCTGGGGAAAGGCGCTCTTTGCAAAGGAAACGACGCCCGGTGATAAAGCGCCATGGACCATCGTTGTTGAGGTCCCCATGTCTCCTTACATTGGAAAGGTGCAAACTACAGCGATTAACAACCTCACTGCCATGATGTTCCTCGTGCTGATGGCGGTTTTCTTCTCTCATTATTTAAGCAGGGGGCTGGTTGCCTCTTTAGGAAGACTTCAGAATATCACAAGCGACATCCCGGTGAAATTAACCCGGCAGGACAACATAATGTGGCCGGAAAGCTCTATCACCGAAATATCCGGCCTGATAAATAATTTTAAACTGACAACGGAAGTGCTCAGGCAGAATTTTTCAGAGTTGAGGACAATCAATGAAACTCTTGAGCAGCGTGTACAAGAGCGGACAGGAGAGCTCTCCAGAGAAATAGCGGAGCGCAAGCAGGCCGGAAATGAGCTGGTCAAAAGCGAAGCGAGACTGAAGGAGGCCCAAAAGATTGCGCATATCGGCAACTGGGAGTGGGACATTATCAATAATGCCCTTTGGTGGTCGGATGAGGCCTTTCGCATTTTCAATCTCCTGCCGGGTCAGGAAATTTCTGTTGAAATCTTCAGTAATAAGCTTTTCCATGAAGACAGAAAACGAGTGCTTGAGAGCATAAACAACGCTGTTTCTAAAGGGGCTCCCCTGCAGCTTGATTACCGGATAGAGATGCCGGCTGGTGAACCCCGGTACATTCATGAAGAATCAAGAACGATCTGCGATGAACACAACAGGGCTGTCAGAAGAGTTGGAACTGTTCAGGACGTTACAGACCTCAAAATAGTGGAGGATGCGCTGAGGGAGAGCGAGGAGCGTTACCGCCTGCTGGTAGATAATATCCCGCTCGGCATCACGTTGGTAGATTCGGACTACAGGGTCATCATGGCAAACCCCCTGTATGAAAAATGGTTTCGCAAGGCCCGCTCTGAATTCGAGGGAAAGCACTGTCATAAGGAATTTGAAAAACGGGACCTTCCCTGCCCCCATTGCCCGGGCACGGTTTCCATGGCTACAGGAAAACCCGCGGAGGCGTATACCGAGGGGGTCCGCGATGACGGCAGCAGGTTCTCAGTGCATATCCGGACTGCTCCGTTTTTTGGCGCCGATGCGGTCCCAAAAGGCTTTATTGAGGTAGTGGAGGACATCACAGGACTTAAACATGCTGAGGAAGAGCAGAGGAGACTGGAAGAACAGCTTCGCCACTCGCAGAAGATGGAGGCGGTCGGCCTGCTTGCGGGCGGAGTTGCGCACGACTTCAATAATATCCTTACGGCAATAATCGGTTACGCCCACGTAACCATGATCAAGATGACAGATGGCGATCCCTTAAAAAATAATATAGAGCTTATACTCCAATCTTCGCAAAGGGCGGCGAGCCTGATACAAAGCCTTCTTGCATTCAGCAGGAAGCAGATAATAAATCCCGGTCCTGCTGACCTGAATGAAATTGTGGGCCACCTGGACAAGCTCCTCAGGCGTGTGATCGGTGAAGACATAGAATTAAAAACAGCGCTGCACAGGACGCCCCTGACAATAATGGCCGACAGGGGACAGATAGAGCAGGTTGTAATGAACCTCGCCACCAACGCAAGGGATGCGATGCCGGCAGGAGGTTCGCTCACAATTAAAACTGAAGCAGTCCAATTAGATGAGAAGTTTATAAGGGAATATGGTTTTGGGAAGCCGGGTGAATATGCTCTTCTTTCGATAGCGGACACCGGTACCGGAATAGACGAAAAGACCAGGGGAAGGATATTTGAGCCTTTCTTTACCACAAAAGAGGTGGGCCGCGGCACGGGGCTTGGCCTTTCAATGGTGTACGGGGCGGTGCAGCAGAATAAAGGTCATATCAATATAGACAGCGAATCAGGAAAAGGCACGACAGTCAGGATATACCTGCCTTTGATGGCAACCGCTGTCAAAGAAGACCGGCAGACAGAGGACGCAGTTATTAAGAGGGGGACCGAGACGATACTGATTGCAGAAGATGATCAATCAATAAGGAAGCTTATGAACTCAATACTCAAAGAGTTTGGTTATACCCCCCTTCTGGCAGAGGACGGCATTGAGGCCATTGAAATATACAATAAAAACAAAGAAGACATCCACCTGCTTATCCTTGATGTTATAATGCCGAGGAAGGACGGAAAGGCGGTGTATGAAGAGATAAGAAAGTCCAAACCCGGAATCAAGGCGCTTTTCATAAGCGGATATACTGCTGACATTCTCGACAGAAAGGTCCTTCTGGAAGACGGCATAAACTTGATGACGAAACCCATTATGCCTGAAGAATTATTAAAAAAGGTAAGGGACATTCTTGATGAATAGCCGGCAGGTCTGTTCTTCAGACAGGCCCTTTCAAATTCAAAGCTTGAAAAAGTAATCCCTCATAGCTCAAAATACTGCTGCACTTTTTTGTTTTGTGTCACACTGAATTTATTTCAGGGTCTCATAACAGTTTGCTTGCTTAGATGCTGAAACAAGTTCAGCACAAGGTACGGCATGACATTTCATGCGTTTTTAAGTCTTTTTAATTTAAGGACTCTGTACACAAATGGACAAGATAGAAATTACAGGCGGAATTAAATTGCGCGGCGAGGTTGCGATCAGCGGCGCAAAGAACGCGGTGCTTCCTCTTATGACCGCCTCGGTACTCAGCTCCGGCGAGAGCGTTATCGGGAACGTTCCGCACCTTCGGGACGTCAGGACCATGGGCAGCCTTCTCGCGCATCTCGGGTTTGGATTCCACCTTGAAAACAATGAGATCATTCTGAATACAAAAAAAATAACATCTGTTGACGCGCCGTATGATTTCGTTAAGACAATGCGCGCATCCGTGCTTGTGTTAGGCCCGTTACTCGCAAGGACCGGAAAGGCAAAGGTGTCCTTGCCCGGCGGCTGCGCGATCGGGGCGAGGCCCATTAATCTGCACATCATGGGACTGGAAAAGATGGGGGCAAAAATTACTTTGTCGGAGGGATACATTGAGGCAAAGGCAAAACGCCTTAAAGGGGCCGCGATTTATTTTGATACACAGACTGTGACGGGGACTGAAAACCTGATGATGGCCGCGGCCCTTGCTGACGGGACCACTGTTCTTGAGAACGCGGCCTGCGAGCCTGAAGTCGTGGACCTCGCAAACGCCTTGATCTCGATAGGGGCGAAGATCGAAGGCGCAGGCACGAGCATTATCAAAATCACAGGCGTCAACAAACTGAAGCCGCTTGATTACATGGTCATCCCTGACAGGATAGAGACAGCGACATTTATCGCCGCCGCCGCTATCACGCGGGGAGATGTAAAGATAAAAAAGTGCAAGCCGGGGCATCTTGAGGCTGTCATCAATAAAATGAAGGAAGCCGGCGTAAAGGTTTCACACAAGAACGACAGGCTGACCGTGAAAGGGCCTGAGAGACTAACATCGGTGGACATAAAGACCGTGCCATATCCGGGATTCCCGACCGACATGCAGGCGCAGTTCATGGCTATGATGGCGGTAGCTGACGGCACGAGCCTTATCACCGAGAATATATTCGAGAACAGGTTCATGCACGTGGCGGAGTTGAGAAGGATGGGAGCGGATGTAACGGTGGAAGGCTCGACCGCAACGGTCAAAGGAGTAGACTCACTTAAAGGCGCTCCTGTCATGGCAACCGACTTGCGCGCCAGCGCGTCTCTCGTTGTCGCTGGACTCGCGGCAGAGGGAACAACGGTCATTGACAGGGTCTATCACCTCGACAGGGGCTATGAAAAAATAGAGGAGAAATTGAAAATGTTAGGCGCGAACATCAGGAGAGTGAAATGAGGGCCATAAAAGGAAACCAGGTTGACGTATTTATCGAGCAACTGAAAAAAAGGGCCTCTGTCTCAATAATTGAAGACGAGATCCAGAAGACGGTCAGGAAGATCATCTCTGATGTGAAAAGACAGGGCGACAGGGCGGTCAGAAAATACACTGAGAAATTTGACCGCGTAAAATTAAAAGGGCTCGCAATCAGTCAGAAGGAGATCGAGTCCTCCGCTAAAGAGGTTGACGATAAATTCTCAAAGGCGCTGAGGCACGCAGCCGGAAGGATAAAAATATTCCATGAGCAGCAGAGAGAAAAGTCATGGCAGTTCTCAGAAAACGGAATCACAACCGGACAGATTATAAGGCCGATTGAAAGGGTTGGAATATACGTCCCCGGCGGCAAGGCAGCGTATCCATCAACTGTCTTAATGAATGTTATCCCCGCGCAGGTGGCAGGCGTTAACGAGATAGCGATGTGCGTCCCGACCCCGGGAGGCACACTCAATCCCTATGTTGCCTCCGCTGTAAAACTTTTAGGCGTGAAGGAAGTCTACAGGATAGGCGGGGCCCAGGCAGTGGCCGCGCTTGCGTACGGGACAGCAACGATCAAAAAAGTTGATAAGATCGTCGGCCCCGGAAATATTTTTGTGGCGGTCGCAAAGAGGATGGTCTTTGGAGATGTTGGGATTGATATGGTTGCGGGGCCGAGCGAGATTTTAATTATTGCCGACAAAACCGCGAATGCATCTTTCATAGCATCAGACCTTCTCAGCCAGGCCGAGCATGATGAAATGGCGTCATCGGTGCTGATCACCGATTCGGAAAGTTTCGCTGATAAAGTGCAGGAAGAGCTTTCATCGCAATTAAGACAACTTAAGAGAAAAGTCATAGCAAAAAAATCTCTCGCGAAATACGGGGCAATAATCATCACAAAGAATCTTGATTCAGCAATCGCGATTGCAAACCGTATCGCGCCGGAACATCTTGAAGTGATGACAAAGAATCCCTCAGCACTATTGCCTAAAATAAAAAACGCGGGCGCGATCTTTCTTGGCAAATGGACGCCTGAGCCCCTCGGCGATTACGCTGCAGGGCCGAATCACACACTCCCCACCAGCGGCACAGCCCGCTTTTCCTCACCGCTCGGCGTATATGATTTCACAAAACGCACAAGCCTGATCAATGCGACAAAAGAAGGGTTCGATAAACTCGCCGGTACAGTTGAGACCCTCGCGGATGTTGAAGGCCTTGAGGCGCATGGGAATACGATTAGATGCAGGCGCGGGTTTTAAACTTGCTGCCACTTCGATTTTGTGTAAGCCTGTTTAATGAAATAAGCAACCATTTTCTTGAAACGCAATATTTCCGTTGAAGGCGGAGAGGTCTTTATTGCATCTTTCGCCGCTTTCAGTATGTCGGATTTTTTTATCCCGTATTTCTCAATCAGAAAAACCGCGTCATCTATGTCCTTGTCCCTGAAGACCCTCAGTTTTGAAATTACCAAATCCAGGGGGGAAAGAAGAAATACACTTATATGTTTTGTCTTGACGTTGTTATATGGAACTGCGCGCTCTCTGTAACCTCCGGGGATGTCTATCATACTCCATCTCGATATGTCGGCAGCAAGCTCTGCGGGGAACTTCAGGCCTTTTTTGAGTTTCTTTATCACTTCAAATCCGGCGGCAACTTCTGCGTCAAGATCGAGGGTCGCCCTTTCAGCCATGCCGTAGGCGATTGCGGCAAGACCTCCGCAGATAATTACTTTTAAACCGTTGATGTCCGCTTTACCGGCAGCGGTATCAAGCGCACGGATAACGGATTTCAGGCTGCCAATTCGAGCACTTCTTTCCATCTTGATTCATCTGCCTTTTCAAGTTTGACAAGCTTATTAAACAGGATTTCGTCTTCATGATGCAGGAAAAGATTCTTTAAATGAAGTTCTTTCTTTAAAAAAAGCTTTGAGAGATTTTTGTAAGTATTGCATATCAATAACGCCTTGTTGTATTCGTTCCTGAATACCGGCTTTTTATCCTGAGAAAGTTTTTCATAGACCTGCTTCCATTCCCTTCCGGGGTTAATGGCGATATATATCCAGAATAATCCGCTTGCGAGAAACTTTCCTGTAAAAGCGAAAACATCTCTGTCGTCAGCTCCATGGAAATAAATGTCATTTATTCTCTTTTTCTTCATACTTTTGAATATGACTCCCGTATAACAACTATACAATAATAAAACTCCAAATAAAAGGATTTCAAATAGCCGGGGAGTTACACCTTTGAGAAGGTCCTGTTTAGAAGCCGGAGGGATTTTTTGATGAGGCAGCAGTTGCGCCTGAGCCGGTAAGCTCGTTTCTTTTCATTGCAGGGGGGATAACACTAATTTTCGGAAGATATGTTAAACCATCGCAGATGCCGAAGGGCTTAAGCACATAGAGAGAAAGGGTAGAGGCGGGTTTAAAACCCGCCCCTACAAATGCCTTCCAACATTCTCACCAGAACATCCACTTGTCCGTATAAAGAACGTAAATCCCCAGGATGAAATTCGTGACGCCGTGAGCGATAATGCACAGGGATATGCTTTTCTTGTAGTACAAAAGCAGATTGTAGAGAATTCCTGCAACGATGCCAGCCAGCCACAAATTGTGCTCTGACCCGAAGAGCAGGACAGTGATGAAAAAAGATTGAAGGCTGAATGTGCCTACTGGCATGGAGAGAAAATTTTTATCATCGATCCATCTTATTACAAACGATCTCCAGAAAATCTCTTCCATTACAGGGACCACAACCGAGGCCCCAAGGATGCGGAAGAAGATCGCGGGATAGAGAATACCTTTGCCAAGCATTGTATAAGGATTATTGGTACGCGGCGAACCGATTACCGCGAAGTCCCAAGTCATATTTATCCATAAGATAAAAACCGTAATTCCAAAGATGACGGCAAGGGAGATATCTTTCAAAGAGATGTTCCAGCTTATTTCGGAATACCTGTTCCTGAAGTACAGTAATATCAACCCAACAGTGATACTCTTTGCGATATATATAAGGTACACATGACTGGTGAATGCGGATTCCAGCATGACAAATGCCATGAAGACGGCGAACGGGAACACCCTCGGAAACCATTCCTGTGTAGACAGATCATTCCATTTTGATTTTAATGAATTGGTGGTTCGGGGCATTAAGAAAAATAACAGAAATGGATATGAATTACAAATTATTGCAGGGCGGGTTTAAAACCCGCCCTTACGGTGTATCACAGCCTTCATGAATTCCCTGTTCAGCTTTGCGATGAATTGCACTTTGATTCCTTTGGGGCAGACTGCCTGGCATTCATAGTGATTGCTGCAATTGCCGAAGCCTTCATTCATCATCGCGTCGGTCATCACGCAGACACGACGGGCCGCTTCAATTTTTCCCTGCGGAAGCATTGCGAGATGGGTTACCTTTGCGGCTGTGAAAAGCATGGCAGAGCCATTGGGACATGCGGCAACACACGCTCCGCAGCCTATGCATTCGGAAGCGTCCATTGCTGTCCCGGCATTTTCTTTGGGAAGGAGAATGGCATTTGCATCAGGGACACCGCCGGTGTGTACTGAGATGTATCCGCCGGACTGGATTACGCGGTCCAGTGCGCTGCGGTCCACGATCAAATCTTTTATCACAGGGAACGCCCTTGCGCGAAATGGTTCAATGTATATCGAGTCCCCGTCTTTAAAATTCCTCATGTGAAGCTGGCAAACCGTTGTCTTCTCCTTTGGTCCGTGAGGGACCCCGTTTATCACCTGCGAGCACATGCCGCAGATCCCCTCGCGGCAATCATGGTCAAAGGCAACAGGCTCCTTCCCGTTTTTTATCAGCCCTTCATTAACAACATCGAGCATTTCAAGAAATGACATCTCAGCGCTAATATTTTTTGCCTCGTACTGTTCGAGCCTGCCTTTTTCATCCGGGCCCTTCTGCCGCCATATGAAGAGAGTAAGATTCATCAGTTATCCTTCATTCTTGTTCAGATTGTTAAGAAACCACGGAGGCACGGAGACACTGAGAAAATAATTAAACAGAATCTTCTGCACTCTTCTCCGTGACTCTGTGCCTCTGTGGTTCATTTATAGTTTCGGACTGCAAGTTCGACATTCTCAAACACCAGCGGTTCCTTGTGAAGCTCTGGTCCTTTATCAACGCCCTTGAACTCCCAGGCGGCGACATAACAGAAATTCTCATCATCGCGCCTTGCCTCGCCGTCAGGCATCTGGTATTCAGTGCGGAAGTGTCCTCCGCAGGATTCATTTCTATGCAAGGCGTCGCGCGCCATAAGTTCACCGAATTCAAGGAAGTCCGCGACACGGCCTGCCTTCTCCAATTCCTGGTTTAACTCAATGCCGTTGCCGGGGATTTTCACATTTCCCCAAAATTCCGTGCGTAGTCCGGGGATGAGTGCAATCGCCTTCTTCAGGCTTTCTTCGTTTCGCTCCATTCCAACATTGTCCCACATAATCCTGCCGAGTTCACGGTGAAATTCACTTACAGTTTTCCTCCCGTTTATTGATAAAAGTTTTTTCGTGAGTGTCTCCAAATCTTCCCTTGATTTTCTGAATTCAGGATGTCCCTCATTAACTTTTCCAAAAGCAGTTTGAGCAAGATAATCTGATATCGTGTATGGAATGATGAAGTAGCCGTCAGCCAGCCCCTGCATGAGCGCGCTTGCCCCGAGGCGGTTAGCGCCGTGGTCTGAGAAATTGGCCTCGCCAAGGACAAACAGTCCGGGGACATTGCTTTGCAGATTGTAATCAACCCAGAGCCCGCCCATTGCGTAGTGAGGCGCGGGATAAATGCGCATCGGCTGTCTATAGGCATTCTCTCCGGTGATCTTTTCATACATGTCAAAGAGGTTCCCGTATCGTTCACGAAGTTTATTTTCACCGAGGCGTTTTATTGCGTCAGCGAAATCGAGGTAAACTCCGTAACCGCTGCTTCCGGCCCCGCGCCCTTCATCACAGATATCCTTTGCGGCGCGCGATGCTATGTCACGAGGGGCGAGGTTCCCGTAAGCCGGATATTTGCGCTCAAGGAAATAATCACGCTCTGCTTCGGGAATATCATTGGGCACGCGCCTGTCTCGTTTGTTTTTTGGCGTCCAGACCCTGCCGTCATTTCTCAGAGACTCTGACATCAAGGTAAGTTTCGACTGTTGTTCGCCTGAGACGGGGATGCATGTCGGATGTATTTGCGTGAAACACGGATTCGCAAAGAACGCCCCTTTTTTGTAGGCGCGATACGCTGCGGTGACATTTGATCCCATTGCATTGGTTGAGAGGTGAAAGACATTCGCATAGCCGCCGGTGCAGAGGCAAACCGCGTCCGCCGCGTAACATTCAATCTTACCCGTCACAAGATCGCGCACTGTGATCCCTTTTGCCTCGCCGTCAATAATTACAAGGTCAAGCATCTCTGTGCGCGGATGAAGCCGGACAGTCCCCTCTTTGATCTGGCGTGAAAGCGCGCCGTAAGCGCCGAGCAGCAACTGCTGTCCTGTCTGCCCTCTCGCGTAAAAGGTGCGTGATACCTGCACTCCGCCGAAGGAGCGGTTTTCAAGATATCCCGCATAGTCTCTGGCAAAGGGAACTCCCTGGGCAACGCACTGGTCTATGATGTTGTTGCTCAATACCGCAAGCCTGTAAATATTCGCCTCGCGCCCCCTGAAATCCCCTCCCTTGATCGTGTCATAAAAAAGCCGGAAGATACTGTCACCGTCGTTCGGATAATTCTTTGCCGCATTGATGCCGCCCTGTGCCGCAATGCTGTGGCCCCTGCGCGGGCTGTCCTGATAGCAGAAGGCCTCAACATTGTATCCAAGTTCTCCGAGGGTCGCGGCGGCTGACGCCCCGGCAAGACCTGTGCCGGCAACGATGATCTTATATTTTCGCTTGTTGGCAGGACTGACCAGCTTCATTTCATTGCGGCGCCTGTCCCATTTTTCAGCAAGCGGCCCTGCCGGACATTTTCCGTTGAGTATCATGCTGACCGCCTAATCCGCAGATGCATAAATAACCACAGAGAGCACAGAGACACGGAGAAAAATAAAACTGAATTTAGCCACGGATGGCACAGATGTACACAGATTTTTTTAAGAGATTTTTTCTTGATCTGTGTTATCTGCGAAATCTGTGGCTGAAATTTGTCGTTCTTCGTGTCCTCTGTGGTTAATTGCATTTTTCGTGTTATTAAATCCTGTTAAATATTATTATGGAAATATACCCGGCGAGAAGGACAACTGCCAGGCCTTTGCCGATCTTCTCTATGACAGGAAGCGCCCTTTCGCTGTTCCATCCCATTGTCTGGAAAAAACTTGCAATGCCGTGGTACAGATGGAGAAACAAAGTTACAAGGGCGGCAGCATAAACAGCCGCTACAGCGTAGCCTACCTGGAAACTGCCTTCCAGGACCAAGAACTTCACTTGCAGCACGTGATAGATAATGTAAGCGGCGATCAGCAGTCCTGTCCATAGCATGGTCTTTCCCGCGAAAGTAGCGCGAATGTTTTTCTTAACAGCGTATGCTTCCGGTTTGGCCCTGCGGTTTTCGAGTTCAACCTGTATGCTGAAAAACGCGTGCAGGAGAAAAGAAATGAGCATCACAACGCGCATCATCCACAGGAGGACTCCGCTGTTGGGAAGATTAATTGAGTAAGGGTTGAAGTAGTTTCCCAGCAGGTGGAAGATAACAAACACCACCATCAACTGGCCGGTAACCGCGATTACTATTTTTCTGCCGACAGTGTTTTTAAAAAACAACATTGCTCTCCATAAAAATGAATTGAAACCACAGAGCTAATTTTAAAATAAAAAAACAAATCAATCCACAGATTGCTCAGATTTCGCAGATTCCTGAAAAAATAAATTCTCAATAAATCTGTGCAATCTGCGACATCTGTGGATAATTTACTTTCCAGCAAGTCCCGTCTTTCTTGCTGCTTCAGCTACGGCGTGCGCGACTGCGGAAACAACTTTCTTGTCAAAACCCCCGGGGATGATATAGTCTTCATGCAGTTCATCGTCCTTCAGTATATGGGCTATGGCAGCGGCGGCGGCGAACTTCACTTCTTCATTGACTCCCTTTGCCCTGGCGTCCAGAAGCCCGCGGAATATTCCGGGAAAGCTGAGCATGTTGTTTATCTGGTTGGGATAATCAGACCGTCCCGTTGCAAGCACTCTCACGATCGGGAGTGCTTCCTCTGGAGATATCTCAGGGTCGGGATTGGCAAGGGCGAAGACCACACGCTCCTTTGACATCTTATTTATGTCATCCGGCGTTATGATATTGGGCGCTGAAAGGCCGATGAAGACATCCGCTCCCTTCATTGCGTCAGACATGCTGCCCCTGATCTTTCGAGGGTTGGTTGTTTTCGCAAGCGTCCTTTTGTACGGGTTCATGTCCTGTCTTCTGCCAGGATAAATTGCGCCGTGCCTGTCGCAGACTATTATGTCTTTTATTCCAAAGGACAAAAGTATCCTGGCGGTCCCTGAGCCTGCCGCGCCTGCGCCGGATACAACCACCCTGAACTTTTTGATGTCCCTCTTCAGAAGCCTTGCAACATTCATAAGCGCTGCTAACACCACAACGGCAGTTCCGTGCTGGTCATCATGGATAACAGGGATGTCCAGTTCTTTTCTAAGACGCGGCTCTATTTCAAAACAGCGCGGAGCGGAGATGTCCTCAAGGTTTATGCCGCCAAAGGCAGGTGAAATATTTTTTACGGTATTAATTATCTCTTCAGTATCTTTAGTCCTGAGAGCGATCGGGAAGGCGTCAATTCCAGCGAACTCCTTGAAGATCATTGCCTTGCCTTCCATAACGGGCATGGCAGCCTCAGGACCGAGGTCACCGAGGCCGAGTATCGCGGTGCCGTCAGTCACTACCGCAACGGAATTGCCCTTGATGGTGTAGCGGTAAGCGTGTTCTTTGTTTTCATAAATGTCCCGGCAAACCCTTGCCACGCCCGGCGTATAAACTTTTGAGAGGTCATCGCTGTTTCTGATGGAAACTTTATTGTGTATCTCTATCTTCCCGCCCTCATGGACGTAAAAGGTCCTGTCCATCACCCTGAGGACTTTAACGCCCTCAACAGTCTTTAATGAGTTTACGATCCTTTTTTCGTGCCCTTCATCGCGCGCGTTGACAGTGATGTCCCTGACGATCTTCCCCTTCTCGACCCGGACAATGTCTATCGCGCCGAAATCTCCTCCAGCCATGCTGATGGCGTTTGCGATCTTTGAAAACATGCCGACACGGTTATCTATTTCAACACGGATCAAAATACTGTAGCTCGGACTCGGAACACGCGCCATATTTTTCTCCTCTACTCATCTTTATAAAACCACAGAGACACGGAGGCACTGAGGAAAATTTAATTTGAAAATGAAAATTTACAATTTAAGTTTTCAATATCTAAAACTCCGTGCCTCCGTGTCTCTGTGATAATTTCTAATCTAAAAAAATGTCTGCACTTGTTGCGTTGCAACTCAACTCTTTTTTATCTTAACATTACTAAAAGTCCCTTCAAGCTCCGCCTTGAGGTTTTTAAAATTTCCCGCGCCTTTTGTCCTTATCACAACGTCCCTGAATCCTTCCTTTACTCCTTCATATGACGTCAGGATGCTCTGAAGATGGAACCCATGTTTCCTGATAATGTCAGCCACTTCTTTTATCGAGCCGGGCCTGTCCCCGATCGTCAGGAATATCCTGTTCCCGCCGTGCCTGACCCCGGTAATGTCCACAAGCACGCGGAACATGTCTTTGTCGGAAATAATTCCTGCAAGTTTACCATTTTCCAGCACAGGCAGGCAGCCTATTTTGTGATCGAACATTATCATTGCGGCCTCTTCGACCGGTGTCCCCGGCGTGGTGGTAATGGTCTTGCCTTTCATTACCTCTCTGACCTTTGTCTTTGCCAGTAGATAATGGAGTTCATATACATCAAGCGATGTGGCTTTTGAGGGGCTGAATTCCTTTATGTCCCTGTCTGAAATTATTCCCTTTAATCTATCGTCCTTCAGGACCGGCAGATGTTTGATACTTTTCTCTCTCATCAGCTTCAATGCGTCAGTGACACTGTCATCAATGCCAACGGTAAAAACCTTTTCTGTCATCCAGTCAGATACAAACATTGTGACCTCCTTAATACAGGGCTTAGGGGTTAGGGATTGGGGATTAGGGATTAGGGATTAGGGATTAGTTAATTTTACCGACCCCTAATCCCTGATCCCCAATCCCCGTTCTTTAAACTCCCAAATACGCCTTCTTCACATGCTCATCATTTAGTAATGACTGTCCTGTTCCCTGAAGCGCGATCCTTCCGGTCTCCAGCACATAAGCCCTGTCGGCTATTGAAAGGGTTTGTTTTGTGTTTTGTTCAACGATGAGGACTGTGGTCCCCTCGCTTCTTATCTTTTTTATTATATCGAATATTTCCCGCACGAGGATCGGCGCGAGCCCAAGCGAAGGCTCATCGAACATCATCAATTTCGGCAATGACATCAGCCCCCGTCCAATCGCGGCCATCTGCTGTTCTCCGCCGCTCAAGGTCCCGGCAAGCTGCCTTCTCCGCTCTCTCAGCCTTGGGAATAATTCAAACACCATCTCCTTTGTCTTCTGCCTCTGTTTCCTTGCAGCGCCTTTCAACGAACCCATGTCCAGGTTCTCTTCAACTGTCATCTCTACAAAAAGCCTTCTTGCCTCTGGACAGAGGGAAATTCCCATCTCTATGAGTTTGTAAGGTTCGACCTTATGAATTTCAACGCCGTTAAAAATCACCTCTCCCTTTTTTGGCCTCAAGAGGCCGGAGATTGTTTTCAGCGTGGTTGATTTCCCTGCGCCGTTTGCGCCGATGAGCGCGACCACTTCTCCCTCTTTCACCTCAAAGGCAACATCGCAGACCACCTGGACATCACCGTAAAAGACGTCTATGTTTTTTACTTCAAGCACTGTTGTCCTTTCTTGTCTGTGCTCCTTCAAGCGCCTTGCGCCTCTCCGAGGTACGCCTCAATGACAAGCGGGCTGTGCCCAATCTCATGGGGCGTGCCTTCCGCAATCTTCTGGCCGTAGTTTAAAACAACGATCCTGTCTGAAATAGACATGATGACCTTCATGTGGTGTTCAATTATCATTATGGTTATTCCCCGCTGCTTTATCTTTTTAATGATCTCAATGGACTCATCAAGCTCGGAGGGATTAAGCCCGGCGAAAGACTCATCTAACAAAATCAGCTCCGGCTGTGTTGCAAGGGCGCGCGCGATCTCAAGCTTTTTTCTTTTGCCGAGGGGCAGGCTCTTTGAAATAACATCCCTGTCTTCGGAAAGCCCGGCAAAGTCGATTGTCTCGCGGGCCGTCTCTTCTGCCCGCGCCCTGTTTTTCGCCCTTAAAAAAGCGGACGCGATCACATTGTCATGCACGCTCATTCTTTGCAGGGGCTTTACCACCTGAAAGGTCCGCGCGATACCAAGCTTGCATATCCGGTGTGGTTTCAATCCCGAAATCTTGTTTCCGCTGAAAAAGACCTCTCCTTTTGACGGATGATAAAAACCGTTCACGACATTAAAGAGGGTCGTCTTCCCAGCGCCGTTAGGCCCGATAAGCCCGAGTATCTCTCCCTTTCTGATCTCAAAGGAGACATCGCTTATCGCGGCTAATCCGCCGAAGAACATCGAGACATTTTTCACTGACAGTAAGTTCATTGTGAAGCGCTCCGCAATCCTAACAACCTTTTAAGCTTCGGGAAATCACCGACTATGCCGTTGGGCAAAAAGATAATTATGACGATCAGTAAAATTCCAAATAGCGTCTGATGCGCGGCCCCGAGCCCCGGCATGGACCTTATATATTCAGCAAGCAGGACCATGATGACAGCGCCTGCAAAAGGCCCCCAGAAAGTGGCAACGCCGCCTACCATGACAATCATGATGGTGATGATCGAAATATCATGGAGCGCGAATGCTACGTGCGGGTCAATGTAGCCCATGTAGTTCGTATAAAATGCGCCTGCGATCCCGGTCAGCACGCCGCTGATGCACAATGCCAGGGTCTTGTATAACGTGGTATTTATTCCGAGTGATTCAGCGGCATCCTGGTCTTCCCTTATTGCCACAAAATAATATCCGAGCTTCGACTCTATCAATTTCTTTACCAGAAAAAATGTGCCTGCCGCTATTGCGAGGATGACATAGTAATACCATGTCTTTACTATCCACGTCCTCTCCTGGACCAATATGCCGAGGGTGCCGCCGGTCAATGGCTGTAAGTTCTCTGCCGTGACCCTCATGACCTCTCCGCTTGCGAGTGTGGCAAGCGCAAAGAACGGGCCTCTCAGTCTCAGGACTATAAATCCTAAAACGAAAGAGAAGAGGGCGACAACAATGATGCTTAATGGAATACCCCACCACGGAGAGAGGCCGAGTTTGGAGTAGAGTATCCCCGCAGTATATGCGCCCACGCCGAAGTACGCCGCGTGTCCGAAAGATACCTGCCCGCAGTATCCGCCAAGCAGGTTCCACGCCATGCCGATAACCGCCCACATGATGACAAGAATAAAGATATGCATCATGTATGAACTCAACCCGGTAAGCGGCAGGACCGCAAGAATCGCCAATATGATTAGAGTGGGATAAGGGGGGATGGACTTTTGGCTTTTGACTTTTGACTTTTGCACTTTTGCACTTTCTTGTGTCATTTCCCGAACCTCTTTTTCTTCAAAAGCGAAGCAACGCCTCCGGGGAGAAATATCAGGCACGCCACAAAGACGACGAATCTTCCGACAGGCGCCCAGCCCATTCCGATATAGGTTGCGGTCATGGATTCAAAAACTCCCAAAATCAGTCCGCCGATTATCGCGCCGACGGTTGAGCCCAGGCCTCCAAGAATTGTAATGACAAAGGCAATGAGAGTGAACTGTCCGCCGAGCGAGGGGAACAAATAATATATCGGGAGGAAAAGGCAGCCTGCCGCTCCGACAAGCCCGGATCCAATTCCAAAAGTGACCACCCTCATCATCTTTACATTTACTCCCATGAGCAGGGCGGCGTCAGTGTCCTGCGCAGTGGCCCTGATGGATTTGCCCGTGTCGGTTCTCGCAAGAAAAAACCACAGCGCGATGGTAATTCCAACAGCAAAGATAAATGAGACCGCCCATGGGAGCGACAGGGAAAGCTCGATCGGAGAGGCCTTCCAGAAATCACTCAGGTAAAATGCGCTGGTCGCGTAATCAACAGGAGTGGAACGGTAATCGGATTTAAAAAACAGCGTGGCAAGGTTTGCCAGCACCATGCCGATCCCCACTGTCAGGATGACCTGGTTCTCCGGCAGTATGGATTCCACCTTGAGCATCGGGTTGATCAGGAATTTCTGGATTGCTGCGCCTAATAAGAACAGGACCGGGGTAGCTATAAAAACGGACAAATAAGGGTCAATGTGAAAGAGAACAAACATCCAGTAGGCAATATACATGGCCACCATCATAAGCTCGCCGTGCGCCAGGTTGATTATCTTCATCACCCCCATGATGAGGGTCATGCCCAAGCCGATGAGGGCATACAGGCCGCCGAGCAGCAGGCCCGCTATCAGGGTTTGCAGAAAGACCTCAAGCTGGACAGGCGTCATAATTCACGCTCATTTGTAATCGTGATGGTGAGCAAGTAGTAAATCAAGTAGTAAGTAGTTAGTAGCTGGTAGGGGGACAGATTTGTAGTTGTACCCCCTTAACTACTAACTACTTGCTACTAACTACCTGCGACTTGTTACTTCCTCTCTCTCCACACCGGTATCGGGTAGATATATTTTTTGCTTGCGTACTTTTCCGGCCAGATGCAGTGATGCTTGCCGTTTATTACCTGAAGGACAAGGGTGTCCATGAAGTTCTGGTTCTGATAACCTTCCTTGTCCTCAAATTTCACTGGCCCAAAAGCTGTCATTATATTGGTGGCCTTCATTGCCTCACGAATGTCTTCCGGCCCCATGCTCTTTGCCCTCTCAAGGACATCTTTTGTGATGTAGAGCGCTGAATACGCCTCTGCTCCGTGGTATGAAGGATAATCGCCGTAGAGCTTTTTATATTTTTCCGCAAATTCACTTGCGCCAGGATATTTCGCCATTGTGCACCAGAGTGTTGCTGTTACGACATACTCAGCCGCGTCCTTCGCGTTGTCGACAAATTCAGGTATCGCAAAGCCTGCCGCGCCGCCTGCAAAGAGTTTCGCGTCGACCCTCAGTTCCTTGATCTGTTTCATCAGCAGGGACGCGTCCATGACATAAGAGACCATGTAGATCATATCAGGCCTTTCCGCCTTTACCTTGGTAAGGATCGGCTTGAAATCAACAGCGCCCTTTTCATATTTTTCCTTCACCAATACCTTCATGCCTATCTTCTCCGCCTGTTTTGCCATGTCATCTGCGCCGGAGGTCCCGAAGTCCGAGCTCTCATAGAGGATAGCGATGGACTGCGGTTTAACGACCTCTTTCAGGAAAGACACAAGCCCTGTGGCGTAGTACGCGTTTGACGGGTTCATGCGGAAGACATATTTATAGTTCTGCTGTGTAATTGAATCGTCCGCGCCGGTCACTACAAGGTAGGGGACCTTCCTTTCATTTGCCACGGCGGCAACCGCCTTTGAGCTTGAGGAACTGTATTCGCCGATTATCACAGGCTGCTTTTTAACATCGATCAGCTTTTCCACTATCGACCTCGAGATCTCAGGCTTGCCCTGCGAATCCTCAAACGTCAGAACAACCTTCCTGCCTTTAATGCCGCCTTTCGCGTTGATCTCTTCAGCGGCGATCTCATACGACTTCTTTTCCATCTCGCCGAACTTCGCCTGCGCCCCGGTCAGGGGAAGCGGGATGCTTAATTCGAGATTTTCAGCCGCAAACACGTCAACTGCGAATAGACATGCAATAAAAAACAGAAGTATGACGAACGACAAACGTTTCATGATGTCCTCCTTGAGGTTTTTTTGATGGTCTTATAACGGATTAATATCACAAATTGGACGCTATTGCAATATCAATTCCTCTACAGTTGAATTGATATTTAAGATCTTTCTGCTGAAATGAAAGTCTGCTACAGAATTTCTATAATCGACAAACGGCATATTACATTTTTTGCTTCAGGGCAAATAGTATTTGTGCCTTTAACTCTATGCTCTCCGCTCTTTGCTCTCTGCTTTTATAAGGTGTCGTATAGAAATTCCTCCACAGCCTTCCATTTCAGCAACCATTGGAACAGAGTTCCCCATAAGTAGGTCCATTTGAATATTTTCATTCCCGCTTGTATTATAGAAAAGCTGATAAATTGTTCTGAGAGGTTTAGATTATGAAAAAGGTTTTACGACTTGGCTTGCCCAAAGGAAGCCTGCAGGAATCAACACTGAAGCTTTTCAAGAAGGCCGGATACAATGTGTCCGTTGACGCGCGTTCATATTATCCTGTTTTTGATGACATAGAAATTCAGGCCTTGCTCATCAGGGCGCAGGAGATGGCGCGTTATGTGGACGACGGAGTGCTCGATGCCGGACTGACCGGAAAGGACTGGATACTGGAACAGGGCGCTGACGTTCATGAGGTCGCAGAATTGAATTACGCGAAGGGCGGGTTGAGGCCTGTTAGATGGGTTGTCGCTGTCCCGAATGATTCAAAGATAAAAAGCATCAAAGACTTAAAAGGCAAGCGCATTGCAACGGAGCTTGTCTGTTTCACGAAAAAATACCTCAAGTCGCAAGGGGTCAAGGCGGAGGTTGATTTTTCCTGGGGCGCGACAGAGGTGAAGCCGCCTTATCTTGCCGACGCGATCGTAGAACTGACAGAGACAGGTTCTTCTCTAAGGGCAAATAATCTAAGGGTGATAGAGACCATTCTTGTATCAAGCACAAGGTTCATCGCCAACAAAAAGGCCTGGAAGGACAAATGGAAAAGGCAGAAGATGGAGAATATCGTGCTTTTGCTGAAGGGCGCTCTTTCCGCTGAAGAAAAGGTCGGTCTCAAAATGAACGTGCCTGAGAGATCCATGAAGAGGGTGATGACCCTCCTTTCCGCAATGCATTCCCCGACAATTTCCCAGCTCTCGGACAAAGGCTGGTACGCCCTTGAAGTTGTGATCGACGAAAAGACCGTGCGCGACATCATTCCAAAACTCAAGGCGGTCGGCGCGTCAGGTATCATCGAATATCCGTTAAATAAAGTTATACCGTAGTTTTAATTTTGCAGGGGCTTTCATGAAAGGCCCTGCATTTTTCATGGTCCAATGGCAAAGCGTCTTATGAAAATAATCCTTCTGATTATCTTTGTCATACTCATCCTGCATTTTTTCTTCCGCGAATATATCGAGAGACGCATGCTGTATCACGCCGTGAATAAAATTGAAGCCACCCCCAAAAGCATTGACCTTGAGTATGAAGACGTTGTCCTGACGACAAAGGACGGCGTTCAGATCGCCGGGTGGTTTATTCCTGCGGCAAAACCGAGGGCCACAATATTGTTCAGCCACGGCAACGGGGGAAACATCAGCCACAGGCTTGAGAAGATAAGCATGTTCAATTATCTCAACCTGAACGTCCTCATCTTCGACTACCGGGGCTACGGGATGAGCAAAGGCAGGCCGTCTGAGGAAGGACTCTATCTTGATGAAGAGGCAATGTATGATTACCTGGTGAATAAGAAAGGGTCCATTCCGCAGGAGATCATTGCATACGGTGAATCCCTCGGCGGGGCGGTTGCGATCGATCTGGCAGGCAAACATGAATTAGGCGGGCTGATCATTGAAGGGACTTTTACGTCAATAAGAGATATGGCAAAGAAGTTTTTTCCTTTTGTCCCGCCCTCGGTCATTAAAAGCCGGTATGACTCGCTGGGGAAAATAAAGAACATCAGTATCCCTAAATTGATCTTCCACAGTGTTGATGACGATATCGTCCCCTTTGAGCAGGGTAAAAAGCTTTTCGACGAAGCGTCCGGGCCGAAAGAGTTTGTCCAGCTTCAGGGCGGGCACAATGACGCCTTTCTTGTTTCGCAAGAGCTGTTCATGGGGAAAATAGATTCGTTTACGGGCCGGATGTGAGGGATGTTTTTTTTAATTTGTGACGGAGATTACAAAAATAAATCGTCTCAAGCTGTAATATTAAAGAAAGTTTATTGTCATAACATTTTTTTTGAAAAGGTAAATTCATTTAGTTAGAGGCAAGTCAGAACTATTTAAGCATCGGGGAACGTTTAAGATACAGTGAAGTCATTAAATTTTTTCATCGTCATACTTGCTGCATCCTTTTTCACAAGCGCCTGCGGAGGCGGCGGTGGAGGAGGCAGCAGCAGTGCAAATACTGTTACACAGCCCGAAGGATACACTGTCAGCGGGGCGGTCAATGCGTCCGCAGGCTCAGCGGTAGACAGTGATGTAAATGATCCCGGAGCGCCTTATTCATCCAACGATAATTTTGACAGCGCGCAGGCCATTTCCAATCCGGTCACATTAGGCGGTTATGTAAATGTGGCAGGGCTCGGTCCAGCCGGCAGATCATACGAATCAGGGGACGTCTCGGATTTTTTTAAAGTCACTCTTGCCGCAGGTCAGACAATAACGCTCATCATCGCCAGTCATGCGGCAGCCGACCTCGACATGTATTTGTATAACGAGGCCCAGGCCCCGGTGGATTCATCTCAAAATACAACTCAAACGGAATCTTTGACCGTAGCCTTGCAAGGCGACTACTACATAGAAGTTCGCGCTTTTAACGGCGCCTCTAACTATACTCTTTCAATAGGCCAGGGCGGTCCATTGCTTGCGGCCGGGACCCCAAGCCTGAGCGATGAATTTGTCCCCGGGGAATTGATCGTAAAATTTAAGGACCAGATGCTGTCCAAAGGAAATGCCGCCGGGACACAGGCAAGCGTTCAATCACTCGGGCTGGTCCATAAACAAGGCGAACGGGGACGGGCGATGCTAATGAGTATCGGGGATGAACAGCAGAGGCAGGCCGCATTTAAAACACCCGGCATTAAAAGAAGTGAAGGCGTTTCAGCCGTTACTGATAATGAGATAAAACGCAAGAAGGACACCCTCGAGATAATAAAGGCGTTGAGAAAGCGTCCCGACATTCTGTATGCCGAACCCAACTACATCCGCCGCGCGTATGCCGTGCCGGATGACACATATTATTCAAGACAGTGGCATTACTCTTTAATAAATCTCCCTTCCGCATGGAACATAACAACAGGCAGCAGCAATGTGACAGTAGGCGTAATTGACACCGGCATCCTCCTTAACCATCCTGACCTTCAGGGGCAGGTCGCCGGCGACGGCTATGATTTTATCAGCGATCCTGCCATGTCGCTTGACGGAGACGGGATTGACAGCAGCCCTGCCGATCCGGGAGACCAGTCCAATCTCAACGGCAGCAGCAGTTTTCACGGGACACATGTGGCAGGCACAATTGCCGCGCTTTCAAACAACGCTACAGGTGTTGCGGGAATTGCATGGGGCGTGAAGATAATGCCTTTGCGCGTTCTCGGTAAATCCGGCGGCACATCCTTTGACATACAGCAGGCAGTGCTTTATGCCGCAGGGCTTTCCAATGCTTCCGGTACAGTGCCTGTTAAGAAAGCGGACATTATTAACCTCAGTCTTGGCGGCGGAGGGGCCTCGCAGTCCGAGCAGGAGGTCTTTACCCAGGCGCGAAACGCGGGGGTCATTATCGTTGCCGCGGCAGGCAATGAGAACAGCAGCACGCCTTCTTATCCCGCGTCATATGACGGAGTGGTTTCGGTCAGCGCGGTGACTATAGACAAAAGCAGGGCCTATTATTCCAATTTCAATTTGTCTGTGGACATCGCCGCTCCCGGCGGAGACACGAGGTCGGACAATAACGGGGACGGCTATCCTGACGGGGTATTAAGCACGAGGGGAGATGACTTACAAAACCCTTTTCAATATACATATGAATTTCTCCAGGGGACATCAATGGCTTCTCCGCACGTGGCGGGTGTTGCCGCGTTGATGAAATCCGTAAATTCAGGACTGACCCCCCCTCAGTTCGACAGTCTGCTTGCAGGCGGACAACTGACTGAAGATCTGGGGGAGCCCGGAAAAGATAATCAGTTCGGCTATGGTTTAATAAACGCCTACAAGGCAGTCGGAGCCGCAGGCAATATCCCTTTGGCCCCTGTTCTCGTTGTCAATCCCGCATCCCTTAATTTCAGCACCTCCCTTGACAGAGTGATACTTTTAGTCGAAAACGCAGGCGGAGGGACTCTTGTCGTTAATGGCCTGTCTGATGACGCGGTCTGGCTTACGGTAAGCGAACTGAGCGTAGACGCAAACAAACAGGGCGCTTACAACATAACGGTCAACAGGAGCGGCCTTCCTGACGGCACATATACGGCTTCCATTACAGTTGCTTCATCGGTAAATCCTGTAACAGTGCCTGTCATCATGCAGGTCAGTAATACCGGAGCTGCCACCAATGCGGGTCATCACTATGTTTTATTACTGGACCCTGACACTAATGCTACAGTGAAAGAAGCTGAAGCAAGCGCTGACAACGGCGTATACAATTATGCCTTTACAGGGGTCACAGGCAATACATACCGCATCCTGGCAGGCACTGATTTCGACAATGACGGTTTTATCTGTGACACGGGAGAAGCCTGCGGTTCATATCTGACCTTGGACCAGCCCGTTTCGGTTACTGTTAACGGTTCTCTGACAGGCCTTGATTTTTCCACCGGTTTCAACCCGGTTTATTCAGTGTTGTCCTCCTCCGGTATGCGGCGTAATGTTTCAAAACAAATTAAAAGGTGATTTGATGCCGCGCATTATTAGATTATTTGCAGTGTACCTGCTTGCCTTATTGCTTACGGGCTGTTTTCATCACGTGATGAGCAGTCAGGGAATGACTATCAACGCCTCTGGCATTTACAGCAGCTCCATATGCAACACCTTTGAGAGTGCACCCGCTGCAACTTTGATCTCTGATGCTGAAGCTTATTCCAGGATATACGGCAGATTGCGCAAACACATTATCGGAATTGAAAACGACAAAGCCCCAGAAGTTGATTTTACCGCTGAAAACATATTGCTTGTTGAAATGGGACAGCGCTCTACTGCCGGCTATGAGATCAGACTTGCTGAAAATACCGTATCTGTGAGCAATGCTATTGCCGATGTTAAAATTTCATGGATCGAACCAAGGGAAGGCCATGTCACAGCGCAGGTCATAACGAGCCCCTGCGTTATGATCAAACTGCCGAAGGGCAATTACTCGCACGTAAGAATATCAGACCGGAACAACAAGGTGCGGGTGGAGCTTGATATCCCCGGCGGGAAATAAGAGCAAGAGGCAAACCAGCTTCGCTTTTATTTGAATAACCCTTTCAGTAGATCTCCAACAGGTTTCCCCTCTTGCTCAGTGCTACCGCCATTGCCCTTGTCTTTTTTGAAGAGCTTGTCCAGCGCCTTATCAATCTCTTTCTCGATTACACGCCCCCCCGCTTTTGCAATATCAACAGTGTAGATGGGATTTGAAAAAGTCCCGGTGATCTTCAGTGGGATATTGCCCCAGCCTTTGTCGTCCTTTATATATTTCGCAACACCGGACCCCATTGCCTTTTGGGTTAGACGGGGGGAGAGTTTAAGATCAACAGCGAGATCGAGGGTTTCATTAAGGCCGATGTTGCCCGAAGGGTCCATTGCGATATCGTCCGAGGAGAAGACGCTTTCAAGATGGGCTACGCTGTTTCTGACGGTCACTCTCCCGTTTGCCTGTTTCAGGTTTATTGTCTCCAGCTCTTTTATGTTGAGAAACTGCGACAGCCTCCTGGTTATTTGAGCGCCCGTGATCTTTCCGTCTTTGATATTAAAATCTCCGTCGGCGATTAAATTCTTTTTGATAGTTTCAGACGCTGTGCCTGAGCCGTTTAATTTTAGGTTCAAAGAAAGGAGCCCGAAGACCGTGCCCTTTGCCTTCGGGGAGAAAGAGTTTACAACTTCGTCCGCGTGAAGGGAATCAATATTGGCTGAAAGGTTGTAAGTGTATCCCGGCTTTGAAAGGTCAATCGCGCTGTTTACATTTAATTTTCCTTTTCCTGCAACGGCGGACATTTTTGCTATCTCAAGTTTACTGTCTTTGAGCAGGTACTTAGTGTGAAAATCGTTCATCGTCAGGTCCCTGTACTTCGCGGAGGATATTTTTATTTCCCCGTTGGATTTCAGGGTATCAAATTTTTTGGGCATACCTGTTATCTTAAGGTCCGCAGAATAATTTCCCGACAGGACCAGCCCGTTCATGTCAACGACAGACGCAAGCAGTTTTTGTAGATCAGCGGACTTTGTGCCCGACATCGAAACGGCAATATTGATATCGGGTTCCTTCCTGAGGTTTTTGATATCACCGGTTATCGAGACGGGCACCTCCTGTATTTTAAGGTCTGCTTTATCTATGCGGATATCACCGGATGCGAGATTTACGTCCGCCGCGTATTTCAGCGCCGCATTTAAACTTCTGATGGGTTTTCTCGAAGGTGTCCCGAAAATAATCTCATCAAGCTTCAGATCAATATTCCCGGTAGAAGATAATTGTGTCCCGTCAGCGCTATTAATATTTGAATCAATTGCAAAAGAACCTTTTATATCGGGCAGCGCCTTTGTCGAATCAACAAAGGCAAACCCGGCATCTTTGATCGAGATATTCTTTGCGAGCAGGGAGATCGGGAGCCCTTTTGCCTCCGCTGCCTGTTTCTCTTCTTTGACCGCATGCGGCTTCTCTTTTTCCCCGATGCCCTCAAAATTGAAGCTGCCTTTAACATCACGGATGATCCTGATCTCAGGAGACAATAATTTCAGTTCATCAACGATCACTTTTTTGGAAAGCAGAGGCAGCAGCTGGAATTTAAGGATGAAATCTTTACATTTTACGAAATCAGTTTTCCCATCCGTCTCTTTTATTGCAAGGTCTTTTACGTCAATGCCTTTGAACAGGCTGATGTTTATTTGGCCGATGCTTACCTTCCGGTTTAATGCCTGCTCAGCATACGGCACGAGAAAGGCTTTGACTTTTTCCGGCGTGACGTAGGTTTTAATAAATACTACAAATGAAATAATAATGACTGCTGTTACGGCAATAATTATTGTCAGGATTTTCTTCATGGTCCCTCCTCGGCACTATAACTTTACCACTAAGCAGAGGCCTGTTCAAGAGAAAACGTCTTGGCTGCCGCTCAGTGCAGCGGCAGCCAAGATGTAATAATATTTATTTCATCATTATGTTAATTGACACGGGATGAATTTAGTGGTAATGAAATTATGTAGACATGAAAAACGAAAAGGTGTTTAAAATGGGAGCCAGAGGTTTTGACAGGATAAATGTACTGATTGATGTAAAGATCAATTGTCACAATAGAAGTTATGACGGCACAGTGACAAACCTCTCCGAGAACGGGATGCTTATAAGGACACATCAAATAACTTCTCTTCGGAACTCGCATGTCGAGGTCTCTATTCCTTTAAGGGAAGAGATGTTACATCTTTCAGGCAGGCTGGTCAGACAGGAAGATATCAGCGGTTATTACAATGGCATTGGTGTTGAGATTATAAATCCGCCGCAGAAATACCTGGATTTTATTGACAGCCTCATAGCTGTGCTGTAACCAGTGAATGTTTCAAGCGAGTAAATTGCAAACTTACGGCTTGGCTGTGTCAACATATCCGTTGCCTTTTATGTAATGTTCGAGATCAGTAATGGTAAGTTTCTGGTCCGCCATAATTGCCCGCGCTATGTCTCCGAACGTCAACAGGCCGGCCAGGTTGTTGCCTTCATACACAGGCATATGACGACAGTGCGCGGCTGTCATCAGGGCCATGCATTCTTCAATCGACTTTTCGGTTGTTATTGAGTAAACGTCTTTCGTCATCAAATCGCCGACAAGTGTCTCCTGCGAAGATTTCCCTTTCAGGACCACCTTGCGGGCGTAATCACGTTCGGAAAGAATGCCCGCGACTTGCCCTCTCTCGATAACAAGCAGAACGCCGATATCTTTTTCAGCCATAATCTCAAGAGCTCTGTATGCCGTCTCGTTGGGGTGGATTGTCCAAAGAGTTTCGCCCTTTGTTTTTAAAACATCTTTGACCTTCAACATAATTCCCCCTCCTTATTAATTTTAGTTAGGTGAAAAGCAAAACACCGGACCGTCACATGAATATTCTGCGGCAGTCCGGTGTCAAAGAAAGCGTACATTGTACTAACCTCCAATTGTCCCGCGTCTAATAACAATGCGTGAATTATTCTATTACAGTTGTGTGCATCTGTCAAACATTCAGGTCCCATGGACCGGCCATAGTCCCTTCCGGTTTCCTGTTTATACGTGCCAGGTTTTATCCTTAAGTTTCAGCATGTTAACGTGCTGAAAAAATATTTAAGTTTTCTATTAAAAAACCGATATAAAATATAAAAGGATGACAATATTATTAACAAGACAGTGAGGTTTAGGCTTATGGACAGCAATCTGCACAGGACATTCAACGACGAAGTAAACAGGTATAAAAACGCGCTTCTTTTCTACGCAAGGAAATGCGACTGGGACACATTTAAGGTCAATGCCGGAAGGCTTTTTGATTATGTTGAATCAATCGAGATGTCAGAGATTGAGAGGCGGTTTTACAATATATCCAAGGTAATAGTAATGGCGCTTTTTATAGTTGTAATTTTTATCCTCAAGATGGACCAGAACTTGTCCCCCGGCATCACCCGTCTTAAGGATTTTGTAGTTATAATAGCGGTGGCGGGCGGCAGTTTTGAAATTTATTTCCTGCTTAACTTTAAAATGTATATGAAAAACAAAATTAGACGCTACAAGAAAAGAAGAGAAAGATTTATAATGGCCATAGAGCAGGATTTCAAGGAGATAGTTGTTCAACTTGAGACGTAGCCGCAAGATATTTTTCCATCTTTCCTGGAAAGAGTGTATTAATATTCTGCAATAAATAAACGCAGGGTTTCCCTAAATGAGAAGCAATTCCCCAATTAAGGATGATTGAGGTTTCTTGATTTATTGTTTTACAATATGTTGTATGTGGCATCTAAATTGCAGACATGTCTTCCTCGAATACCATTGGTATTAAATAAAACCTTTGAGAAAGGAGGAAAAGACATGAAAAGATTTTTAGTGACTTTAACAGTAGTAATGGCAATGCTGGTTGTACTTACTTCTTGCGCAAAACAGCCCACAGAAGATATGAACGCTTCAAAGGCATCAATTGATGCCGTGATAGCAGAGGGTGGTGAAAAGTATGCGAACGCGGAAGTAAAACAGCTCAATGACGAACTGACCGCTGCTTTGGATGAAGTAAAGGTTCAGGACGGCAAGTTCTTCAAGAACTACGACAAGGCAAAAGAGATGCTTGCTAAAGTAAAAGGCAGCGCTGATGCTTTGAAGGCTGAGATCCCGGCAAGAAAAGAAAAAGCCAAGAATGACGCCACTGCAGCATTAGAAGCTGCAAAGACCGCTGTGAATGATGCAAAGACACTGTTAGGCAAGGCACCGAGAGGAAAAGGCTCAAAGGCTGACATCGAAGCATTGAAAGCTGATGTAGCAGGCCTTGAAGCATCCTTGACAGAAGTCGAGAGCATGATCACCAGCGAAGACTATTTTGCTGCAGCTGACAAAGCAAACGCAGCAAAAGACAAGGCAGCGCAGGTAGCGGAACAGATCAATCAGGCTATCGCAAAGAAGAAATAAGGGAATGCAATTACGGTTTGTTCAAGGCATAACATCTACGTTTTTTCTTATATGCCTTGGCATTCTCTACGGATGTAATTCTGCACCAGTTCCTCCAGAAGTTGCGATTGCGGAAACGCAAGAACACGAACTCTGGAGGGCTGGTGCAGAAATTTATACGCCCACGGAATACAAGGCATACAAGTCAGTCCTGAGAAACGGAAAAGACAACCTCATTAAAGAGCAGGGCAGGTTTTCATGGTTCAGGGATTACGAATCCGTTCAGAAGGAATTCAGCGGTATCCTTTCAACCGGCAACAACCTCCTCAGTAAGATCCAGGATTATAAAAGGACAAAAACTTCTGTCATAGCAGGGCAGATCGTATTTTATCAGGGCAAGCTTGACACCCTGAAAAAACTGACTTCTCTCATTAATGAAGGCAGGGTTTCGAGACGGCAATTAATGACAGCGGAGTTGCTCCTGGCCGAAGTCCAGAGGCTGGCTGAAAAGGGTAAATATCAGGAGGCTGAGAGAAAGCTGAAGGTCATCCCTATATATACCACATCGGCAACCGAGGCCATCACCCCCGTGCTCAACAGGTATGCCGACAAAGAACAGATAGCAAAATGGCGCACGTGGGTAAACGAGACTATCGCGTTATCGAAGGAAAAAGGAATTCTTTCAATTTTTGTGAGTAAGATCGACAGGAAAATGGTCGTTTATAGAAATGGGGTCCCGTATAAAACCTATTCGGTAGGACTCGGTAAAAACGGTTTTCACGATAAACTCTACGCCGGCGACCTCGCAACCCCTGAGGGTAAATACCGCGTCGTTAAGAAACAGTGGAGGAGCAAATATTACAAGGCACTGCTTATAAATTATCCCAACGAAGAAGATCTAAGGCAATTTGCGAGGGCCAAGAGGAAAGGCATCATCCCCGCGAGGGTCGGCATAGGAAGTCTTATTGAAATACACGGAGGCGGCACAGAGGGAATGACATACGGCTGTATCGCAATGGACAATAAACATGTGGATGAACTTTTCGATCTGGTGGATGTGGGGACTCCCGTGACAATTGTCGGAGCGATCGATTTTGACAATATCATATCATCAACAATAAAGGACCTCTAAAAATAAAATGAAACAGTCATACCGGCAGCTCAGCGCGGGCGGGCTTGACAACAGCCTTGCAAACCCCGCTTCTCACGGGAGTTTTTATCATAGTAAGAAGAAAATATTTCTCGCCGTCCTGTTTATAATTGTGTTCGCTTTTGCAGCGCTGGAGGCAGCCGGCTTTTATCTCTCAAAACGCGGCGCCGGTGCGGCAGATGCAAAGTCTTCAACTGCTCCACAGGCAAAGAAACCTAACCTTAAAAAGAAGATTGCCGCACTTTCTCCAAAGGGGACTTATCTCGTGATTGATACAGCCAGGAACAGGCTTTACGTAAGAAAGGGAGACACCACCTTAAAAGAGGTTGTGGTCTCAACAGGCAGCGGCAGTATACTTAACGACCCCAAAGGCGACAGGCAGTGGATATTTGACACTCCAAGAGGCGAACGTACAATCCAGTCAAAGACAACAAATCCCGTATGGACCAAGCCCGACTGGGCGTTCATTGAAGAAGGGGAGGATGTCCCCAAGAGCTTCAAGGACAGAGTTGAAAAAGGCGTTCTCGGAGATTACGCATTTCATCTTGGCGACGGGTACATGCTTCACGGCACTCTTTATACAAGACTGCTTGGACGTAACGTAACACATGGCTGCGTCAGGATCGGAGACAAAGACCTTAAAGAACTTTATGACACAATCCCGCCGGGCACAAAGGTGCTGATCTTTTAGCATGAAAATCTCCCGGACTTTCCCCTTTATTTTTCTACTTGTAATTTTCTCATGCGTAAATGCGATGGCCCAGGGCGCTTCCGTCACAGAGGATGACACACGTCTGCTTGAATCGGAATTGTCATTAGCTAAAAAAACAAACATATATTTTATATTCAACCTGAAAAGCAAAGAGATATCATTAAAAGCGCGCGGTGTTGTGCTTAAAGAAATGAAGATCGACGATGTGAAATTCTGGGGCACTTTTGTTGACGCGGGGCCGCGGCCCTTAGTCAGGAAGAGCGCATTATTTAAGGAACCAAAAAGGGTAAATATTGATCCAAACAAAAACAAAGAAGAAGAAACAAGCGTTGATACAACCACCACTACCCCCGCGCCTGCAAATCCCGCAGCATTTGATATCGAGGCCCTGGAGCTTAAAGATATGCCGGGGAACTACGACCTGGAATTCCGTGAAAGGATCTTCATATCGGTCAGGCAGAAGGGGACAGGCTTTCTCGGAAAGCTCTACAGCGCTGGAAGCTACGCCGGCTGGTATGTATCTCGCCCGCTCCTTACGATATGGAATACGATCAAAGACAGGCCGTATACTTCCATCTATCTAATATTAAACGAAGAGGACGCCCGCTCGGTCTACTGGTCTTTAGTGGAAAACTCGGACAATATCATATACTACCCGTAAGACTCATTTTCAGATCATTTCCCCTTTTTCTTCACCGGCATTTCCTGCTGCACGCAGGTTAACATGACCTGGTAGCTTCCGCCTGTCGAGTCTGAAAGTTTCCGGCAGCGCTTCTCCACTTCCGGGGGAATGTTCATTTCAGCAAGCTGGTCCTTTGCGCTTCGTTCCTGCTGGATACACTGATACACTGCCTCATTGTCCGCGTCAGGGCCTCCCAATATCTTCCGGCAATATACCTCAATATCCGAAGGGGCGAACAGGCCCTTTTGGGTCCCCGCGCATCCTGCTGTTAGAAGAAATAATATAAACAGGACCGGTAGTGTTCTCATAGAGGACCTCCTTAAAAAAAGTTTTAGACACGAAGTTTCACGAATTGACTCGAATAAAATCAGGACACAGTGTCTGTCCATAAATTGCTATTTATTAAATTTGTCATGCCCGAAGTTTTTAATCGGGCATCCAGAACTTATTTAAAAACTGGATTCCCGCTCAACAGACAGCGGGAATGACGAATAGTGAGCTGTCTATAATTTTACCAGATAATGTTTCTGTTTTTTATCGCCGCAGGGTATACTTGATTTATTGTTCTCCATTTCATTTAAATATTACTGACCGATATGAACAGATTTAAACAGTTCCTGCTCAAACCGTCTTTAAACAAGAGGCTCGTGGTGATGATGCTTTTTTTAAGCCTGAGCCTTATCTCTATACTTGTCTTTCTTTATTATCAGACCGAGAAGGTGCTGTATAATGAATTTGAGCGCCAGACCTCGGAGCTTTCAAAGGCGATACAGCTTGGCCTTGAAGAGGTCGCAAAGGGCGGTTTGTCGGAAAAGCGCCTGGAGAAATATCTGAAGAAGCTCAATCCAAAAGGGGTGAAGGAGATCCAGATCATCAGCGCCTCCGACAGGATCGTGGCGAGCTCAAATCCCAAAGACATCGGGAAGTGGATCACAAAAAGCCAGAAGACCCTCATGGTCAAGGCGGACATCGGCCAGCCTGTTTCAGGAGAAGGGCAGGTATACACGGTCATCATCCCGGTCATCTCAGGAGACAAGCACCTTGGCTATATAAATCTCACTCTCAATACCGAGGATTTTTCGGTCTTCCAGCATACAAGTATAATCAGAAGGATCGTGGCGGCCTTGCTGATATTCGGCATCGGGATAATACTCGCAGTATTTCTTGCAACGAGGTACACAAAACCCATTGACGAGGTTGTAAACGCGGCCAGGCAGGTGGCGTCAGGCAACCTCGACCAGGAGCTGAGCACAAAAAGGAAGGATGAAATAGGAGAGCTTTCACGCAGCTTTAATTATATGGTTGAGAAACTCAGGGAGGAGCGCGAGCTCAAGGAGAAATTGAGAAAGGCCGAACACCTTGCCGGCATCGGGCAGGTCGCGCAGAACATCGCGCATGAGATAAAGAACCCCCTGAACTTCATCAGCCTTTCCATCGACCATATGAGAGAGCGCTACAAACCGTGCAACCCTGCTGATATAGAAAAGTATGATTCGCTCGTGCTGAACATGAAGAACGAGATCCAGCGTCTCAGTAAATTTGCGGAGAGGTTCCTTCATTACGGCAAACCGTTCGAACTCAATATCCACAAATCGGACATCGGGAAGATAATCGAAGAGGTCCTCGAACTCGTCTCTGCAAAAGCGAAGGAAGGGAACATCTCAATCATAAAAGAATACAGACTCCTGCCTGAGCTGTATGTGGACCCGGAGTTCATCAAGACCTGCATATACAACATCATCATCAACGCCTTTGAGGCCATGCCTGACGGCGGATCGCTTTCCATCAAGACAGGCAAGTCCGACTCAAGGTTCTCGCTCGTCATTGACGATACGGGGACCGGGATCCCCGAAGAGCAGATCGCAAAGGTCTTTGAGCCGTTCTTTACTACAAAGAGCAAGGGGCTCGGACTTGGCCTTTCACTCACAAAAAGGATAATAGAAGAACACGGCGGCAAGGTGACGTTTGCCCGTAAAGAGATGAGAGGCAGCGTTGTCACTATCCTTCTGCCGCTGGACAAGGAGACTTAATAATGCCAGTGATACTTGTTGTCGACGATGAGCCGCTTCAGAGGGACATTTTAAAGACCATCCTCGATTCCGAAGGCTATGAGACACATACCGCCGCTTCAGGCAAAGAGGCGTTGGCTATTATCGCGGGCACACAGCCGGATGTGATACTTACCGACCTGAGAATGGAAGGCATGGACGGGATCGAGCTGCTTGATGCAATTCCCAAAACACCCTTTGAGCCTTCCATCATTATCATAACCGCGCACGGCACGATCTCCTCGGCAGTAGAGGCGGTGAGAAAGGGCGCCTTTGATTACCTGACAAAACCTCTCAATAAGGACACTCTCCTTTTGAACGTTCGCAGGGCGGTTGAACGGGCGACCCTGCTGAGGGAGAACATTCATTTGCAGAAAGAGCTTTTCAAGAAATTCAACATAGAGGGAATAGTCGGCAAGTCCCCGAAGATGCAGACAGTGCTGGAGGTCCTGAAAAAGGTGGCGCCTTCTGCCGTGACAGTGCTCATCAGGGGGGAAAGCGGCACAGGGAAAGAGCTTGTAGCAAGGGCCATCCATTATAACAGCCCGAGGCGCACAAAACCCTTTACAGCGATCAACTGCGCGGCCATCCCCGACAACCTTTTTGAAAGCGAACTCTTCGGCTACGAGGCCGGCGCGTTCACCGGGGCCGTCGCGAGAAAGGACGGCCTGTTTAAAATAACTGACACCGGCACGCTGTTTCTCGATGAGATAGGAGACCTCTCTTTGCCGATGCAGTCGAAACTCCTTCGCGTGCTTCAGGACAAAGAGATAAGAAGGGTTGGCGGCAAAGAGTCGATAAAGGTGGACGTGCGGATCATCGCGGCCACAAACAAGGACCTTGAGAAAGAACTCGCCGCGGGGACTTTCAGGGAAGACCTTTTTTACAGGCTCAAGATAGTCAACATCGGACTTCCGCCCCTGAGAGAAAGGGCGGACGACATACCGGAACTCGCGAGGTTTTTCATTAATAAATACAACAAGGAGTTCGGCAGAAGAATAAAAGCAATCGAGCCTGCCGCCCTGAAGATGCTCAGCGAATATCACTGGCCCGGTAATATCCGCCAGCTTGAGACGGCCATAGAGCGCGCGGTGCTGATGAATGATAAGGACACGATAACGGTCAGCGACATTAAAAATGAATTGTGGACAGGCCAGTTAAAAACTTCATTCGACCTTGATATCCCCGACGAGGGAATGGACTTTGAAAATCTCGAAAAGGAGCTCATCAAAAAGGCGATGGCAAAGGCAAACGGCGTTGCAACAAAGGCCGCCAAATTCCTCGGGATGAGCTACAAGACCTTTTTGTACAGGATGGAAAAGTTCAGCCTCAACGACTATTCAACAAAGAAGAGCGAGTAGAGCGCCGCTTACTGTTGCGCTTCTGCTCTTTTGCACTTTCATGTGCATGAGCACGGGATCTCGGATTATTACGTGGTAAAACGCCCCTTCAAACTCTATCCTCGGTTTCCTTGCCATGCGTCACCTTAGCAGGGCACACTCTCAAATGTCAATAGACAAGTCTGACCCCGTTAGTCCCCGGGTCGAATAAGAATATTGGTTATCAAGTATAACGAAAGTAAGCATTGACCGGAAGACAAAAATAACGGGACTTCCGTTCCGGTTTAAGCCCTCATCCCTGAATCAACAGGATTCCTGCGTCTCAAAACAGGCAGAGTATGAAAATATTTTTATTTTTTATAAAAAAATACTTGACAACGTGGGAAGTAGTCCTGATCACTGACGAGTGCCATGTAAGACGTTAAAGAGCATGAAACTGATTTGCACATCTCAAATCACTGCTCATCTGTAAAAGCGTCCTGTGGCACTCGTTCACGTGCATCTGATTGTTAGGGCCTTATTATGTGTGAGCCCCGAATAAATTTCTCTGTATTGTTATACTTGTCTGCATATAAATTGCCTGCTTCTATCTTCATCTCAGATAGAGCTTCTAAGTAAATATTCTCACCGTTTATATCACTGTTACTGAACGCAAAAGCATATACATTATCTGGTTCAGAATGAGTAATAACTCCAGGAATATCGACTTCCCGGTAATGTAATCTTCGAGTAAGACTTAGTTCTGTATTCTCGAACCTTCTGAATATGTTCGGAGTAAGAATAAAGCCTAACCAATTTTGCTTTTCACCATATTCGTATGCATCAATGAGTGCCTCACCTAAGAATATATTTTTTTCTCTTTGAGAATATAACTTACCAATGGTCATAGCTCCACGTACAGGAATATAATGGAGAATAAGTTTTTGGAAGAAATGCCTGGATGCTTGTTCCACTAAAGCAAAATCTTGATTGCTATCTGATTGTGAATAAATAATGAAAGTGTCCGAAAACCATGAATAAGAAATCCCATATTTCTGTTTGAACCCCACATTTTGCTCAATTGCTTTTAATACATCTTCATAGATTAGAAGCACATATTCGATCAGATCTTGATGTTTTTGCACAAGTTTTTTAAATCCCATTAAATCAAAATAACTCAACCATAGGTTTTCATATCGTGCATTTGCTACCAACGTATTCTCCATTTTTATGTTGCCCTAACGAGCCTGTAGAATAAGTCTCCAGTTCGAAAAATCAATTTGATTTTGGGAATCATAAACCCTTGCCTCGATCGAGATCATTCAATACAGCGCATTCTGAGCATCCGTTTTTTTGCTCAACCTCTCGCAAGTTTTCAGGCACTCGTTCACTCCAATGATTTGTTATCTGTTCCTTTCTTGTGAAAGCAACAACTGATCATCAAGTGCTCGCATAAGTATTTTGTGAACTTTTCTTCCTTTTTCAGTAGTTTTATATTGCCAATAATTACCGCTGGGAATTTTTGCAATATTAGGTCTATCTGGTGGTGGTTCTTTTGATACTGATAAAAGTTCAATTAATCCCCGAGAGTGTAGTTCTTGCATCGTGGTTCTGGAATCAAAAGTTTCAAGAGGAGGGGTATATTGAGTCTTATCTCCATATTCACCACCAATAACAAGAAAATGATAAAATGCATTGAAGGACAATCCCTGTAGAGCATCTTTAATATCCTTATCACCAGTTCGTTGTGCAAAATCGTCTAATTGAAATTTAATATTACCTATGCTAAATTGTGAAGACTTACTCATCCTCTCAGTCGCGGTTATTATTAAACTTTTTAAAGGAATATAAAAAAGGAGTATGATTATTAAGATGATTTGAGGATGTCCAAGGCTTTTAAAGAAATCAGTAACTCCTTTTATGATATTAATCAGCTTATCGAAACATTTCATGTTCCTGATTTCCTCCAAAAATTATATGACATTTTGCCACTGCAATATGTTTAGACAGATAACGTAGAAGTCAGTGAATCGAACCACTGAAGCTCATCAAAGAGCAAGAAACCGATTCGCTGACTTCAAACCGAACACATGCTGAAAAAGTGTCTTGTGGTTCGATTTCACTGCACTGACTTGTTAGATGTTTTTATCTATCTCCTTTATATTCAATAGGAGTTGTATCAATACCAATGTCTGATCTAACCTGATTTATCATATTCAAGGCTAAGTTCCTTACTTCGGCCCACTTATACTGTCTACGACCTTCAATTACAAACAAAAGATGATCTACAAGTTGATCATAAGCATCCATAACCCTTTGAGGCGCAAGAGCTCCAAGATAAGCATAAACCTTCATTCGACGTCTTTCAAAATCGGCAATTGCTTGGGGAGTAATTGTGCTCCCATTAACTATTGCTATATTGATATCCATTAAAAAATCCACAACCATGTCAGCGATTTGCCGATAAATAACAACTTTATCACTGTGCCCTCTTAGAAAAGTTTCTCTATATATATCAAATTCCGTTTTCAGAGCACTTATATTTCTATCATTTTGGTGCTGTAGATCAGCTCTAAGTGTCGCAAGTTCACGATCATGTTTAGCTTTTTCATCAGCCATTATTCTATTTGCCCAGACTTTTCCAAGCCAACTTGAAAGTCCAAACAAGACTGCACCCGCTACGCCAGAAGATGCAATTATAGCCGCTGCAATTTCAAATATTTCTTTCATATATCTTTACATCTAACGATATCTATACTACGCAGCAGGAAAAGTAAAAAGGACCGGGAAATTGCTAAGTGAGTAATTATAAACTTCCCCATGGTTGTTTGTCACGAAAATAATTCAAAAGGAGGGAAGTTATGAAGTACAGGAGCTACAAGA
>JACRMS010000023.1 GCA_016214845.1 Nitrospirota bacterium
GCTTCCTGCATTGTCTGCTGCACAAGGCGTCTGATCTTAGCTTTTACTTCTTCCGTCTTTGCTGCTTTCTCTTCCTTCAATTATCCACCTCCTGTGTTTTGATAAGTTTATCAATTTACACAGTTTCGTGGACACTCCCTTTTCATATATCTACAGCAAGATGCGCCGGAACAAAAAATATCGCAACGAACGATTTAGGATTTAAACAGGTCGACAATATTACAGTATTTTCTTTTGTATAGCTTCTTGCTCGTGCTTAAACTTCAATTTCACATTCACATGAGGTTGCTTGAATACTGAAATTTGATCGTGGACAACAACGTAATGCGTTGTTGTCTTTCTTCTTGCAATCAAATCAATCTCCCGACCAATAGCGCAAGAAAAACTCCCGACATTGACCGGAATTACCTGCAATGCTTAAGCTCGTTTGTATGACTTACCATACATGGTTTTAGTTTCCGCAAAGGCATAAATTCCTCAAGACAACAATATCGTTAATAATTCTCCAGGCAAAAAACCGCAGACTCATCTCGCATCGTATTTGCATAAGAAGCCTGCTTTGATGAAAAAATTACAATCAATTTTTTGATTGTAATAAGTGTCACATATTTTCAACTGACGCAGCGGATATAGTTATCAAATAGCAAAACATGACGCATGGAATTTCATTGATATCGTATCGTTATTTTAAATTTGAGCGTGCGTTAAAGGGGGTGATGAATACAATAAAAATTAATGCTGTAAGGAAGTCATTGACTTTGAGCAACGATAAAAAATAATTTACACAAATGGAGAGTGTCAATGAAGAAAGCATCAATTGTTTCACTATGTATCGCAGCACTTGCAGCACTTTTTCTCTGGGCTTCCAACGCCGGAGCTTACGAAACATACACGGCATCAAAGGGCGCGCTGAATACCAACTGCGCGCAGTGTCACGGTGATTACCGCACTGCGCCTTACAATTCTCAATCCGACGGGCAGTCATGGGGCGGAAACCTTCACGACATACACCGCTACAACATGCTGAGCTCGAACTGCGAGGCCTGCCACTCAGGCTCCAGCAGGTATCCGGTTTTTATCGGCACATCAGCAGGCGGAAAAGGACTTGCGCCTGTTTCCTGTCTGGGATGCCACGGACGTGATGAAGACAATACAAATGCCAGCACGAGCGGCGCCGGTTTGCGCCAGCACCATTACAGGGCCGGTGAGACGGGTTGTCTTGACTGCCACAGGGATTCCAATCCGGCAAATTATAAACCTGTAGGTGAAAATGTGCTCCCACCATACTACTTTACCCCGGACACTTCGCATCCCAACAAGCCTTCTGATAGTTGCAATCAGTCCGGGGAGGAAAACTTCGCGGGTTCAGCCAATGGACTGGACAATGACGGCGACGGCATGTATGACGGCAGCGATACGGATTGCCAGACGGCGGCAGCCTGCATTGATAATGACGGCGATGGGTACGGTTCAAATGGCGCAGCTACGTGCCCCAAAGGCACGGCAGTTGACTGCAACGACAACAACGCGGCAATCAACCCCGGCGCTTCTGAAGTATGCGACAGCGCGGACAACAACTGTAACGGCCAGATGGACGAAGGAATGACCACAACTTATTACAGGGACGGTGACGGTGACGGTTACGGCAGCGCCGCGACATCAGTAAAGGGATGTACCGCACCTGCAGGTTATGTAGCAAATAACACCGACTGCAATGACAGCGACCCGATACAGCGTCCGAACCAGACCTGGTATCAGGATGCGGACAATGACGGATATTCAAGCGGCAACATGATCGTGCAATGCGCAAGGCCTTCCGCTTATAAAGCCGCATCTGAATTAAAGGCCATATCCGGTGACTGCAGTGACGGCAACGCCGCAATTAATCCGGGCGCAGTTGATAAAACCTGTAACGGGATTGACGAGAACTGCAGCGGTGCAGCCGATGAAGGTTATGCGCCGGCAAACACAACCTGTGGCGTAGGAGTCTGCGCGTCCACAGGTCAAATGATCTGCCAGGGCGGTAAAACAGTCAACACTTGTACCGCTGGGACCCCGCAGACAGAGGGGCCTGTGGGCAGCCCGACATGCAGCGACGCGCTGGACAACGACTGCAGCGGATCAACTGATGCCGCAGATCCTAAATGCGCGGCCCCTGCGTCATGCATGGATAATGACGGCGACGGTTATGGTTCCAACGGCGCAGCCACCTGCCCCAAAGGCACGGCAGTTGACTGTAATGATGTTTATGCAGACATCAACCCGGGAGCTGCAGAAATATGCAACGGCCAGGACGACAACTGCAACGGCCAGGTGGATGAAGGTGTGAAAACCACCTATTATCAGGATGCAGATGGCGACGGTTACGGCAGCCCGTCAGATCCTGCACAGAGCTGCACGCAGCCTGCCGGTTATGTAACAAACAATAGTGATTGTATCGACAGTAATGCCGCCGCTCATCCGGGCGCGTCCGACGACAACTGTAACGGAGTTGACGAGAACTGCAGCGGCACAGCCGATGAAGGTTATGCGCCTGCAAGCACAACCTGCGGCATTGGGATTTGCGCGTCCACCGGCCAGTTAATTTGCCAGGGCGGGAAAACAGTTGACACGTGCACCGCAGGGGCCCCGCAGACAGAAGGGCCTGTTGGAAGCATGACATGCGGCGATACACTTGATAACGACTGCAACGGCTTAACCGATGCAGCAGAGCCCAAGTGCACAAATACCGCGCCGGCTTGTATAGACAGGGATGGCGACGGCTACGGTTCAAACGGCTCGCCTTTATGCCTGAACGGCACAGTGATCGACTGCAATGACAACAATCCCAAAGAGCATCCGGGACAGACCTGGTATCAGGATGCCGACAATGACAGGTACTCAAGCGGCAAAACAATCACCCAGTGCAAAAGGCCGCGCGGGTATAAAACAGCTTCCGAACTAAAAGCCATATCAGGTGACTGTAACGACAGAAACCCGAAAATGTATCCAGGCGCCGTTGAGATCTGCGGCGACCATATTGATCAGAACTGCAACGGCATCAGAGACGACAACAGGTGTGACGAGTCGGATGATGACGAGCACGATGACTAAGTAAGAAGGACATTTGTTTAAGCACCTGCAAATGCCAAACAAAAGGGGGAGCTGTAACGGCTCCCCTTTTTTCTTGATTGTAATATGGCCTCATTTCTGATAAATTCACCTTAGTAAACCATGAATGAGATCTCAAAAGAATATGTCGTCTCT
Source organism: Nitrospirota bacterium (assembly GCA_016214845.1). Taxonomy (NCBI): domain Bacteria; kingdom Pseudomonadati; phylum Nitrospirota; species Nitrospirota bacterium. The sequence continues at coordinate 3,247 of JACRMS010000023.1, forward strand.
TTTTTTAACAAGACCCTGATGCTGCATGGCGACAGGCCCGAGGCCGTGGGCTGGTCTTCAAAAGGACAGCTTTTACGTCATCAGTCGATGTGTGATGTAGGGAACATTAATAACAGCAAGGTCCTCGATTTCGGCTGCGGCAAAGGCGACTTCTATCAGTTCTTGCAAGACAGGGGTATCCAGGTCCGCTATACCGGCCTTGATATTAATGAAAGACTTGTTGCCATAGCGAACAAGAAGCATCCTGAGGCCAATTTCAGGGGCTTTGACATTGATAAAGACATACTTGACGAAGAGTTTGACTTTATATTTCTCTGCGGGGTTTTCAATTTAAAATTTGAAGAGGTGGACGGGACGATTAAGAACACGCTTTCAAAACTCTTTCAGCATTGCAAGACAGCCCTCGCCTTTAACGGCCTTTCAGCACATGATCCCAAAAAGGATTTTCAATTGCACTACATCCACCCTGAAGACATTCTTGATTTCGCAGTTAAAAACCTCTCCCCGCATGTTTCGCTCAGGCAGGACATAATACCTTACGACTTTACAATGTTTGTATACAGGGACATTACGACAAAATAAAAAGGGGAGCGGATATTAAGAGCGGTCAAAGCTCCTGCGGCCTGCATTTCCTGCAGCCGCAGGAGCCGGATGATTAATTCCCACAGCAAATACGTCTCATGCTCTTCTTGCCTGTCGGCGAGACGGACATTACAACATCCACCTTGTTACCGCAGAGACTGCAGAGCTTTGCAGAATTTTTTGCATCTGACCTTGCTGATACGTCGGTCTTTGATTTTACTTTTCCTGCCATTGTACATTCCTCCTTTCATCTTTATACGCTCGCGCAGGAAATCTCACAGGTTTCCCGCACGCATTCGTATTGCGCACAAATTCCCTAATGTATCCTCTGTTTGATTTTGTACGACGAGGACAGCAAAACGGCACGTACGCAGAATTTAACTATAATCTATAGCCGGAAACATTGTCAATGCATCGTCCCTTCGCTCTTAAATAAAAAAAGTTTTTGAAGGGTCTTGCAATTTGTGGTCTGTTGATGTTATTATTTTTTCGTTCTTTGTAAAAATTTTCCGGTGGCTTTGCCGGAGGGGCTACACCCGTTCCCATTCCGAACACGGAAGTTAAGCCCTCCAAGGCCGATGATACTTGGGTTGAGAGGCCCTGGGAAAGTAGGTCGCTGCCGGATTAAATTATAAAAAAAGAAGACCTGGTGTTTTACCAGGTCTTCTTTTTTGTTTTATTGACCCGTCACACTAATTCCCTTATCGAAAGAAAGTGTTTCTTTGTTGAAAGACACTATTTATTTTAAAACAATAAGTGGAGCTATATAAAAAATTTAAATTTATAAATTTGTTGCTTGACATGGGATTGGATGCTCGATTATTATTGTTCTCACTTTTTCATTATCATTTTTTAAAAGGAAATCCATGCACGAAGCTCCAGTAATTTTTCCTGTAAACATGATTATAGCAATGGGCATCCCGCCCTACGTGGCCTTCTCGTGGGTTGCGACCGCAATTATTCTTGTTGTAGCGATCATGGTAAGGACGTCTGTAAAAATGATCCCTACAGGTGTTCAGAATTTCATGGAAGTCATCTTTGAATTCTTCCTTAACCTCGTAGACACGACTATCGGACATATGGGAAGGACCTTTGTTCCGTTGATCGCGACTCTCGGCATCTATATTCTTGTATGCAATTTTATCGGACTGGTTCCCGGTTGTGAAGCGCCTACCAGCAATTTAAATACAACGGTAGCCCTTGCGCTGCCGGTATTTTTCACTACCCATTATTACGGGATAAAGGAGCACAAGCTCAGCTACATAAAACACTTTGTCGGCCCGATACGGTCGCTTCCCGCTTTACCTTTAATGATCCTCATGTTCGTTATCGAACTGATCGGACATCTTGCAAGGCCTTTGACATTGTCCGTCAGGTTATTCGGCAACATGATAGCAAAACATAAAATCATCTTGATCCTCGGACTGCTTGCCCCGGCTTTTGTGCCGTCGGCGATACTGGGACTTGGCGTGCTCGTATCCGTGATTCAGGCGTTCGTTTTTGTTTTATTGACGACATTGTATCTTGCCGGTGCGGTTGAAGAAGCACATTAAATAAATTACTCACAATAAAAAAGACTAAAGGAAAGGAGGAGAAATGAGAAGAATATTGACAGCAATTCTATTATCTCTCACCCTGATATGCATGATGGCCCCAATGGCTTTAGCGGCAGAAGCTGCTGCTGAAGGTGCGGCGGCGTCTGATGCAAAGATGGGTTATTTCGGATGGGCCGTCCTCGGTTCAGGTTTGGCAATCGGACTTGCCGCATTCGGGACCGGTATTGGTCAGGGAATTGGTCTCAGTAAGGCTGCAGAAGGGGTTGCGAGAAATCCGGGAGCTTCCGGAAAGATCACAACAACCCTCATCATCGGTCTTGCCATGATCGAGTCACTCTGTATCTACGCGCTTGTTGTGGTTCTGATTGTCCTCTTTGCAAAACCGTTCGGCTTTTAATTAATAATTTGTTAAAAAGTTGAATAGCACTAAAGGAAGGCGGGATTCCCTGCCTTCCTTTAGTTTTTTCCTGCCATGCAGACTCAACAATTTTTTATCTAAAACTGTTAAAATTTCTTCATTCTGTTTTCAGAACCTCTGTGTTATCTGTGGTTAACCAAGTTTCGTAAAGGAGAAGGTCGTGGGATTTTTTGACAAACTAAAGCAGGGACTGGCAAAGACGAGAAAGGCGCTTATAGAAAATACCGAGGCGCTTTTCAGGGGTAGGGCTGTTGATGAAAGCCTTCTCGAAGACCTTGAGGAGATATTGATCATGGCGGATGTAGGCCCGCAGGCAGCGGCTTCGATCACAGGGGCATTGCGGGAAAAGGTGAAACAGGGCAAGCCCTTTAACAGTAACGGTCTCAAGGGCGCGCTGAAAGAAGAGATCAGGGCCATGCTTAAAACAGGCACCAGCATAATGTGCGCCGGCGAGAAACCATACGTTATTCTTACTATCGGAGTTAACGGCGTCGGGAAGACCACAACGATCGGCAAGCTCGCGCGGCGGTTTACCGATCAGGGCTTTTCCGTAACGCTTGCCGCTGGAGATACCTTCCGCGCAGCAGCCATTGAGCAGCTTGAGATATGGGCGCAGAGGGCAGGGGCGCAGATCGTCAAACACAGAAGCGGCGCAGACCCCGCGGCAGTCGCATTTGACGCGATAGCCTCAGCCAGGGCCAAAAATATTGATGTTGTAATAATTGATACCGCCGGAAGGCTCCATACAAAAAGCAACCTGATGGAAGAGCTTAAAAAGGTAAAACGTGTTATCAGCAAAGAACTCCCTTCCGCTCCTCACGAAGTCCTGCTTGTGGTGGACGCAACGTCAGGACAGAATGCCATAAATCAGGCAAAGATATTCAACGAGACTATAGGTGTGACAGGGATAGCGCTGACAAAATTAGACGGCACCGCAAAAGGCGGCATTGTCCTGGCGATAAATAAGGAACTCAATATCCCCGTCAAATTAATAGGCGTGGGCGAGGCAGTTGAAGACCTGCAGGATTTCAATTCCGCCGAATTTGTCGACGCGCTGTTTGATTAATTTAATAGGCGTAAAAAAACATTCGGGGTAGGATACGTGTAACTTAGCAGACAAACATAAGCGTTTCAGGGTCAGGTCTTCAGAAAACTTGCAGCAAAGCTCCCCAGCAGCGCGCCTGTAAAGTCCGCTAATGCATCGCCAAAGCTTGAATCCCGGCCCGGGACAAATGACTGGTGAAATTCATCCGAAACGCCATATAGTAATGTCAGAAGGACCGCTGCTGCAAAAACATATCTTTTAATCCCGCTTCTATTGAGTGAAAGATAAAACAGGAAGGCCAAAGGGAGATAAATGCCGATGTGGACAATCTTGTCAAAGTTTGTAGGGAGCTTAGGCAGGTGAAACGACCGGGACGAAAGATAGAAAATCAGTCCCATATACCCAATTGTAATAAGCCAAAATACAACGGCCTGCTTTATGTTTATTTTTTCTGCCATATTCCTCATTGCCGGTTAGGCGCGATTATGTGAATATTCTATCTCAATTGAAGATTTTCATCCACAGCAGTAATCTGTGAAGCACTCCGCCGACGAGGATCGCAAAGGGGAATACAAAGCCTGCAATCCAAAGGGCAGCTTTTAACCCTCTTTCCTTCACCATCATAAAAAAATTGGCGATACAGGGAATGAAGAGGGTAATTGTCACAAGGCTCACCACCACCTGCTCCGTGTTCAGAAGCCCCTGCTCCTGAAGGGCAAAAAGTCCCGCGGCCCCGTAATCACGCCTTAAGAACCCCATGATGAACGATTCCGTTGCTTGAGGGGGCAGACCCAGAAAGTTTACAATTAAAGGAGACGCAGCATCCCGCAAAAAAGGAATGACTTTTAATTTATCAGCAGCAAACAGGATTAACGTGCCGAGGATAAAAAGCGGCACAGCCTCTTTGAGATACCATTCGATGCGGCTCAATGTTTTAATCAGGACATTGGAGATCTGCGGCATCCTTATAGGCGGCAGCTCAAGTATGAAATCAGTCCTCTGACCGGGTATGATTTTAGCGGCAATGTATCCTACGAACAATATCACGGCGATTAAAATGAAAAGCCATATCAGCATTGCAGAGACCGGCTGTTTGCCGAACATCCCAAGGATGACGCCGATCTGCGCCGAGCAGGGCACGCCCAGGGCAAGGAGCAGGGTGACTATCAGCCTTTCCTTTTTTGTGTCCAGTATCCTGGTCGTCAGGGTCGCCATGGTGTCGCATCCAAGCCCGAGGACCATTGGAAGGACTGCCTTGCCGTTAAGCCCCATTGTCTGAAAGATCTTGTTCAGCATAGCGGCGAGGCGCGGCAGATAGCCTGAATCTTCCATGATCGAAAACGCGATAAAAAAGGTGGCGGTGATCGGCAGGATGATTGCTATTGCATACGTAAGAGCCATTGTCATGATACCGTAAGGACCGATCAGCAGCTCCTGTAAAAATTGTACAGGGATGAAGGACGCCACTATCTTTTGCGCCCAGGGATTCAAATATTCACCAAACACAACTTTCTCAAGATAGTCGACAAGGACTTTGGCCCCGAACCTTCCGACAAATTCATACATGATGTAAATGACAAGCATAAGAAACGGAACACCCAGCCACGGATGCGTCGTAATGTCGCCAAGGACTTTTAGGACCCCCTTGTCCGTTCCTTCTGTTTTGGTCATCACCTCATCGGCAATGCCGTCAACTGCTTTCAGCCTTTGCTGGCTGATGACTAAACTGAGCGGGATGGAATACTTCTCCTCCGCTTTGTCACGGAGGGTTTCAATAAGCTTTATTGTTTCCCCTGACAGGTTTGTGAGGAGCCAGCTTTTCAATGTCTTGTCTCCAGAAAGTATCATGACCGCGATCGAACGCCTTGAAATGTTGGCCTCAGGCAGGAGCGGGATTATTTCTGCGATACTGCCTTCAATGTTGGGATCATAGGAGAAATTATAACGGGAAATGTGCGGATGCGCGACAGCCTTCTTCAGGGAAGATATCCCTTTCTTTTGAACTGCTATCGTTGACACTACCTCAACCCCGAATATCTTACGGAGGCCCGCTTCATCAATTTCTATCCCCCTGCCTGAGGCCTCGTCTTTCATGTTTAAATCAATGACAACAGGCACGCCCATTTCGACAAGCTGCAAGGTTATAAAAAGCCCGCGCTTGATGTTTTTGGCGTCAATCACCTGAACGACTGCCTCCGGTTTCTCAACAAGCAGGATGTCTCTGGTGACTTTTTCATCTTCGCTCATCGGCACAAGACTGTTGACACCGGGGGTGTCCACAACCAGGAACCTTTCACTGTGGATTGTTACTTCACCCCTTGTCACCTCAACCGTTGTGCCGGGGTAATTTGATACAACTACATATTTGCCTGTCAGCAGTCCGAAGATGGCGCTTTTCCCAACGTTGGGGTTGCCGACAAGAAAAAGCTTCGGTGAATCGCCCTTTTTTTCAGTCTGTTTGTGCGAATGGTTATGCATTATTTCTTATCTCCCATTGATGGCGTCAATATGCGGAGGAGTCTTACTTCCCGGCTTTTCTGCACATCTTGCAATATCCGTACAATTCCATTTTGTGCCTCACAGTGTTAAACCCGAATTCTTCGGCAATCCGCTCCTGCAGCTTTTCCATCTTCGGGTTTTCAAATTCCGTAATCGAACCGCATCTTAAACATATGAGGTGATCATGGTGGTCTTCCGAGGAAAGCGGCTCGTATCTCGTAAGGTTGTCCGCAAATACCCTCTCCGTTGCGAGGCCCGATTTTGAGAGGAGCTTTAACGTCCTGTATACGGTCGTGAAACCGATTTCCCGGTGGGCCCTGCTGATTTGTTTATAAAGTTCTTCCGCGGTCAGGTGCTCTCCGCACCTTAAAAACTGGCCGGTGATTATGTCCCTTTGCCTGGTGGATTTGAAACCCCTTTCTTTCAGGAAGGCCCTTAACTGTTCTTTTTTTTCGGAAACTTGCCTGTCCTTTGGCGACTTTGACATAGAGTTACAATAGCAGAACACGGCAGGTCTTGTCAAGGAAAATGAAATTCATTTTCAATTAGCTGGCGGGGCGAAAATAAAAACCCCGTCAGAAGATCCAACGTGCATCTCTGACGGGGCGCGGAAATTTTATGGACGATTTCCTTTTTTCAGGAACAGTTACTTGACGGTTATCGCCTCTGACGGGCATGTGTCAGCGGCTTCCTGGCAGTCACAGGTGTCGCATTTGTCCTCGGCCTTGACGAATGCCTTTCCATCGTCACCGAGCTCAAAGACCTCCGGACATATCTCAACGCATGTGCCGCAGCCAGTGCAGGCATCATAGTCAACTTCAGGTTTTTTCATGAGCACCTCCAAAAATAATTTTTTATTGGGCCTGATCTACCAGGCAGGTTCCTTGTGAGTTTTCAAAACTATAATACCATATTTTATTCCAATAGAGAACTTGGCAGACATTAATTCAAAAGAATACGAGGCCTAATCCACAGGCGTTACCACTGCCATTACAACGAGCCTTTCCCCTTTGTCGGCATTGAAGCCATGCTGGACCATCGGGTCGCACAGGACACATGTTTTTTCGCCTGCTTCAAGTTTTTCTTCTCCGACAGTGAAGGTGCCTCTGCCTTCGACGACGTACATCATGAGCCTCATCGGCGCCTTGTGCGGATCAAGTTTCTGCCCCGGTTCAAGACACATGAGGGCCACTCTCATCTCCGGCTTGTCAGAAAGCATTTCCCTGCCAATTTTATCAGGATAAAACTTTGTTAATTTTTTCAGGTCGAGTGTCTCCATAATTGTCTCCTGTTTAAGTGGTTATCCGACTTATTGTTTATGATTAAATATTAAAGTATATTGAATCATGAACACTATGACTTAAATCATAGAGAGATCCCTAGAAGGATTAAGAATCAAATCAAGTTATATATTTTTGTCTCTAACTTATACAGGGGATTGACAAGTATTAAATTTGAGGTAGAATGAAAATAAGAAATAAATTTGCGATACCCTGGAGCGGATATAGACCAGAGGACCATTCAAATTGGTAAGGAAGCGGGAGTTAGACGTGGTGAGCAAGACTTCAAAGCAAAGAAGGAAGCCTAAAGCATCTACCGAAGCTTTCATAAAAGAAAAAGCTCTACGGTTTACCGTACCCGGGGCATCGCCTCAATTTAATAGAGCCATCTGAAGGCGTAACAGGTAATTGTGAAGTTTGGCAGGGGGAAGCATCTACTGCACGACATTCCAATAACCTGGAGAAGCAAGCCTGATGATGACTCTTTTTTATTTTAGCTTCGTTTCACAGCAGATGCCTCTGCCGGATTTGCAACCGTTACCAGCCTGCTTCTTATAACTACCTATTTCTTTGTAATCATGCTTCAATTGTTGAATAAGCTTGTTTCGCTTCTCAAATAACCTGGAGCCTGAGCGGGATCTGGATTTATTCATCACGTAACTAACAAAGAAAGGAAGCATAAAGCTGCAATCCCCATAAGAGACGATTGTTTTAGAAAGCGCGGTGGGATCTATCTTTCCCCATGAAACCGCCTCTGAAGGAGTTGCCCCGCTAAGGCCTCCCGTGTCCGGTCGAGCGTCAGTGAATTGGATAAAAAAGTCATGGCCAGCCTCGGGCAACCCCAGGACCTCCTGAATGTGCGGTTCAGTTTGCAGCACAAAATTTTTCGGACTCCCTCCGCCAAGGAGAAGCACTGCGCTTTTGCCGCCCTTCTTCTTGATATCATAAACATAGCTGGTCACTTCATTTATATCTTTATGTGTGTCCATCGGAATTGGGGCGTCTTCAAGCATGAGCGCGGCAACATTCATGCCGATGCTTGAGTCCGCAGGTGACGAGGTGTGGATAGGCACTCCTGCCTCATAAGCAACAGCAAGCAAACTCTCGTCCTTGAGTTTAGGATTTATCCTGATGATCTCTTTTCCCAAGAGAGCATGTATGTCAGCGCTTGAACACGGGTCAGGAAAATTGGCCCTTTCGCGAAGAAGTGTCTTGCGGACAAAAGAATCAGTATCCAATAATGCTTCGTAATCAAGAAAGATGTCATAGATCCTGATGATCCCGTTTTCGCGCAATTGCCCGTCATCAACAGCGGCTTGACCTTCCCTGAATTTGTATCCGAGCACATGATGCAGATCGTGATACAAATTTGCGCCGGTGGAAACTATCCAGTCAATAAAGCCTGCTTTGATCAGAGGGATCAAGCAACTGCGTCCTATACCGGCAGGTACGAGCGCTCCGGCAAGCGATACTCCAATCCTTACGTCTTTCTTGACCATATGTTTTGAAAACAGCTCGCAGGCTTTTCTGAATGTGCCTGCATTGAAAGAAAACATGGAGCTCTCAATTACCTCATCTACAGTCATTCCTTTACGTATCGGATTCGGTTTGAGCGGCACATGATGTTTTAAATTTAATCTATTTTTTTTATCGCACTTCATAGGCTTAACTCCTTTCAAAATCTGGCTGTAATATACTTAAATTTGCGGGGTTCAAAATTATATCAGCGGGCATTTTTATTTACAACCCCCGCTGCCCATTTAATCCTTGAAAATAGCGGGGATTTGGGATATCATTTGACAGTTCCCAAAACTTCGATCTCAACAACTAATTGTAAGGAAGTGTAGATATTTATGTATAACCTCGTAAGCTTTGCCGGGATATTCATATTGATGGCTTTTGCATGGTCACTTTCTTCCAATAGAAAAGTCATCAACTGGCGGGTCGTGTTCTGGGGGACCGCCCTTCAACTTATTTTGGCGCTCTTCATATTTATTGTGCCGGCGGGCTCAACAATATTTCTCTATATAAATGATGCTGTGGTGAGGGTGCTTGAAAGCGCAACAGCCGGAATAAGATTTCTCTTCGGCAGGCTGGCCCTTCCTCCTGGGACAAAGAATGAAATGGGTGAGGAATCGCTCGGTTTTATTTTAGCGTTTCAGGCGCTTCCGACAATAATATTTTTTGCAAGCCTCATGGGGATGCTTTATTACATTGGCGTCATGCCGTGGCTGATAAAAATATTTTCAAGGGCGTTCACAAGGTTGATGAGGATAAGCGGCGCCGAGTCACTCAGTGTCTCAAGCAATATCTTTGTCGGTGTTGAAGCAAATATGACAGTACTCCCATATCTCGGCAATATGACACGGTCGGAATTTTGCACTATACTTGCGGCAGGTATGTCAACGACCGCGTCAAGCGTACTGGCGCTTTATGTCTTTATGCTTCAGAAAAATTTTCCGACGATAGCTGGGCATCTCGTGTCCGCGTCGGTCCTTTCCGCGATAGGCGCGATAGTAATGTCAAAAATCATTATGCCTGAGACCGAAAGACCTGAGACGCTGGGACTTGAGCTTACGCCCCACTATCAAAAGGAATCCTCCGTGATGGAGGCGATCATAAATAATGCGAACGAAGGGGTCAAGATGGTGATCGGTATTATGGCGCTGCTTCTGGCATTCCTCGGGATCGTGGCGCTCGTTGATTCTCTTATCGGAGGCGCAGGAGTAAGATTGAACAGCCTCCTCGGCATCCATTTGGACTGGTCATTAAAAGGGCTTTTAGGTTACGCATTCTATCCCCTTACATTAGCAATCGGTGTTCCGCCTTCAGACGCCTTTGAGATATCAAAGCTTATAGGCGAAAGGGCGGTCCTTACCGAGGTGAAATCATATCAGGACCTTTCCGCGCTTCTTTCCTCTGGTACGCTTAAGGACCCGCGCTCAGCGGTTTTGGCTGCGTATGCCCTGAATGGTTTTGCGCATTTCGCCTCGCTTGCGATATTTGTCGGCGGCACGACTGCGCTTGTCCCAAAAAGAAGCAGGGACATCTCGGCAGTCGGCTTCAGGGCGCTTTTGGCTGCGACCCTTGCCTGCCTGATGACCGCCGCAGTCGCGGGGACTTTTTTTACGGGCGGGTCGATATTGCTGGGCAAGTAATACAGCTTGATGCAAGATTGTTCAATTTGAAATGAAACGGTATAAGTCTGTCATTCCCGCTTGTCGGGAATCTTTCTTAAAGAATGATTCCTAACAAAGTCGGAATGACGACTCGGCATAAGCAGAAAGATACTCTAAATTAAATATGACCGAAACTAAAAAATACGATGTACTCATTGTCGGAGGAGGCCCTGCCGGCTCAACAGCGGGATATCTTTTGAGCAATGCCGGGCTCAAGGTATTGATAATCGACAAGAGCAGATTCCCGAGACCCAAACTGTGCGGTGGCTGTATAACAGAAAAAACTATCAGGCTCTTAAAAAGAGTATTCGGCGAAACGGTCAGCGGCCTCAAGAAAAATGACATAATTAGTTTTGAGTCCAACCAATATGAGATCTACTTTAAGAATAAACAGGTAACGAAAAAAGACCTGCCCCTCGCTTTTTATTTTGTCGACAGATACCGTTACGACCACTTTCTTTTGACAAAGGCAGGGCAGGCCGGCGCAGAGATCCTCGAAGGCGAGAGATGTACATCTTTAGACATATCCGGCAGCAGCGCCACTACTTCGACGGGACGGACAATACAAGCAAAACTTATTATCGGGGCGGACGGGATCAACAGTATCGTCAGGCGGAGCTTTCCGAAAGGGCACTTTGATCAGCAAAACTGGCTTGATAATATGGCAATCGCTTTTGAAATATTTGTGGATCGTTCGCAGGTCAGAAAACAGATCGATCACCCCGTCCTTTATTTTGATTTCGTCAGTCATGGATATTCATGGATATTTCCCAATAAAGATAAACTGATCATCGGCGCGGGAGGGCCTTTCAGGAAAAACAAAAAACAGCTTCTGCCCGCATTCAATAACTTCCTGTCAGGGCTTGATATCAGGGATTTACAAACTGATGAAATTAAGGCAAGCGCCTTCCCGTACGGCGGATTTCTTCTGCAGCCGGCCTTCAGAAACACCCTTCTTGCCGGAGATGCCGCCGGCTTTGCAGACCCGCTGTTAGGCGAGGGGATTTTCTACGCGCAGCGAAGCGCCGAACTTGCCTCACAGGCTATTTTGAAAGCCCTGAGCGAAGGAAAGGATGTTGAACATGAAGCGGCGCATATTGCCGGGCAGTATATAGGCTCATTGCAGAGGTACATTTATCCTGAATTTGTTTACGCGCGGAAAACCAGGGATTTTATTTTCACTTGCATGAACAAATTCCATCCCGCGCCTCTAAAAATAATTATGGACCTGCTTGGCACAAAACCGGCGGAAGCAATACATGGATTAAGATCATATAAATGGATGAAGATGAACGCCGACTTCCATTAGCATCAATCCGGGTCAAACCCGGAATAACAGACTTTCAATCCCGTGTCACCATATTATGACCTTCTCAGTTACAGGCGATAGAGAAAGAACCACTTCAATTGCTTTTTTGGAGAGGTATAAGTAAAATAGTCTTTTAAAACTCAGGGACCTTTCTTCTTGAAGTTCCCCGCTATTATGAAAAGGAGATTATCATGACTTATACAACCTATCATCCTCACAACAAAAAGCGCAAAAGGACTCACGGGTTTATGGAGAGGATGAGTACAAAAGGCGGCCGTAACGTATTAAAAAGAAGGCGCGCCAAAGGCAGAAAGAAACTGTCCGCGTAAATGAAAGCCTTAGTAATTTCTGCTGTTGAAGCTTACAGAAAATGTATTTCACCTTTTCTGCCCCATTCCTGCAGATTTTATCCGTCATGCTCCAGTTACTGTATCGGCGCAATAGAAAAGCATGGTCTGGCAAAGGGGTTGTGGCTTTTCACAAAACGGATTTCAAAATGTCATCCTTTGCATCCGGGCGGGTATGACCCGGTAGAACAACCGGAATAACCCCCGTTAAAATGGCTCATTTAAAAGAGAGATAAAATGGAAAAAAGAACGCTGTTAGCTGTTGTACTGTCGCTTGTTATCTTGTTGGGCTGGACATATTTCTTTCAGACAAAACCGGCTCCTCAAAAGACAAAACCCGCTGAACAATCCGCCCCGCAAACAGGTCCTGCGGCCCAAACGGTGGTAACACAGCCTGTCGCGCAAGTGTCCGTTGAACCCACTGTTGCAAAAGAAGCAGAGGCAAGCGATATTACAGTAGAGACAGACCTTTATAAAGCCGTCTTTTCCACCCAAGGGGCTGTTATAACATCATGGGAATTAAAAAATTATAAAGACCATAATAAAATGCCTGTTGTGCTTTTAAAAGACAGCGGCGTTGTCCCTCCTGCCGGAATTGTTTTTGAAGATGCAAACCGCACCCTGCCGCTAAAGCTTATTTATGAAACCGGGGCCAAGCAGCTCACCCTGTCCAAAGGGAATAAGCAAGGAGAACTGGTTTTTATTTACACCGACGGCAAGATGTCCATAAAGAAGAAGTTCGTTTTCTTTAACGATGATTATAAGGTAGACCTTTCTATTGAAACCGCTAACACCCCTCCATACATTCTTCTTCTCGGGACCGACTTCGGTGTTTACGACAAAAAACAGAGCGAGCATAAAGGCCCGGTGATTCTTATCGATTCCGACAGAAAAGAATTTGACGAGAAGCTGAAGGAGAAAACTGATTTTACCGGCAACATCCGCTGGATTGCCCAGGAAGATAAATACTTTACCGCCGCCTTGATTCCCCTTTCCCCGGCGGAAGGCGCAACCGTCTGGAAGGAAGGCGCTTCGCCTGAGATCGGATTTAAGGTAAAACAGCCCAAACAGGATTTTATCCTTTATGCGGGACCGAAGGAATACGACAGGCTAAAAAACTTAAACAGGAAACTTGAATACATTGTTGACTTCGGCTGGTTTTCAGTTGTCGCGATGCCGCTCTTCTGGGTGTTGAAATTTTTCTATTCGTTTCTTGGAAATTACGGCTGGGCAATAATTTTAATAACCATTGTTGTGAGAATACCTTTCATTCCACTCCTCAATAAAAGCCAGCAGTCCATGAAGAAGATGCAAACGATCCAGCCCATGATGAATGAGATAAAGGAAAAATATAAAAAAGACCCCCAGAAAATGCAGCAGGAGACCATGGCGCTGTACAAAAAACACAAGGTCAACCCTGTCGGCGGCTGTCTGCCCATGCTCCTTCAGATACCGGTTTTCATCGCTCTGTATAACGTCCTCAATAAGGCCATCGAGCTCAGAGGCGCGCCCTTTGCGCTCTGGATAACCGACCTCGCTGTAAAAGACCCATACTACATTCTTCCGGTCACAATGGGCGTAACCATGGTCATCCAGCAGAAGATGACGCCCACGGCCATGGACCCCACACAGGCAAAGATGATGATGTTCATGCCGGTAATATTTACCTTCATGTTTTTAAGTTTCCCATCCGGCCTTGTCCTGTACTGGCTTGTAAACAATGTCCTCGGAATAGCCCAGCAATATTACGCTAACAAGAAGGGGTAGTTTGACCACAAGGCACAGAGTATAAATAATCTACGCAGTAAGACGTCCCGGCTGGACGTCTCTACAGATTAAATTACCATGCACACGGCAGACACTATAGCAGCCATATCAACCCCGCAGGGCCGGGGCGGCATCGGCATTATCAGGCTCAGCGGCAGAGACGCGATAAAGATCGTTGACAGGATTTTCATCTCTCCCAAAAAGAAAAAGATAAAACAAACCCCGTCGCACTGGCTCCTCTACGGTCATATCATAAATCCGGCGGACAAAGAGATTGTGGATGAAGCGCTGGTTTCGGTGATGAAGGCGCCAAATACTTACACGAAGGAAGATGTCGTTGAAGTAAACTGCCACGGCGGGCCTGTGCCTTTGCGCAGGATATTGGAACTTGTTCTCAGCGCAGGGGCAAGGCTTGCGGAGCCGGGAGAATTTACGCAAAGGGCGTTTTTAAACGGAAGGCTCGACCTCGCTCAGGCTGAGGCAGTGCTTGATATAATCAACTCGCTTACAGAACAAAGCAGAAAGACGGCGGTTGCGCAGCTCAAAGGTGGCCTTTCAAAAAAGATTGAAGCTATACGCGAAGAATTAATTGAGCTGACCGCGTTTGTGGAGGCCCATATCGATTTTCCTGATGAAGACATAGAATCACCGTCATTAAAAGACATGAAAAAGAGGGCGCGGAATATTCAGCGGTCCCTGCAAAAACTCATTGAGAGCTCGCGATATGGTCTGGTCCTGCGCGAAGGCCTGAAGACCGCGATCATCGGCAGGCCGAATGTCGGCAAGTCGTCTTTGCTCAACGCATTGCTTGAGCACGACAGGGCCATCGTGACCGAGGCTCCGGGGACAACAAGGGATGTCATCGAAGAGTATTTAAACATCAACGGCATTCCAATAAGGATTATGGATACTGCCGGTATAAGAGATGTCAAAGACATCGCGGAGAAGGAAGGGGTAAAGCGGAGCCTCAGGGCAATGGAAGACGCGGACCTGGTATTGCTTGTCCTGGACGGCAGCAGCAAATTGCATGAGACAGACATGGAGTTGATCGGGAAGACAGGCCCAGGAAACACTATCTTCGTCATAAATAAGGACGATCTTCCACAGAAGATGGATTTGAATGTAGGGGCGGGTTTGAAACCCGCCCATGAGAAAATTTTTGTCCGCATCTCCGCCAAAAAAGAAACCGGTCTCGATGAATTGAAAAACAAGATAGCGGAAACTGTTTTACACGGTCATGCCGAAAGCAGCGCAGATGTCGTTACCAATATCAGGCACGTACACGCGCTCAAAAAGGCGCTTGCATCAATTGATTCTTTCATCACGGCTGCCGGTCAAAAAACCTCTCCTGAATTCCTCTCAGTTGAATTAAGGGACGCACTCGATGCAGTGGGGGAAATAATAGGAGTTACCACACCGGATGATATCCTCAACAGGATCTTCAGCAATTTTTGTATCGGGAAGTAGTTTCAAACAGTGATAAGTGGCGGGTAACGAGTGGCGGGATTTTATGAATGAGAGGTTTTAAAATATAATCTCCACTACGAATAAGGACAGGAAATTTGATATACTTAATCAGTTATAAAATTCAGAATCTTTAAAAAGGAGCAAATTATGCCTTTCCCAATTCACAGGCCTCGAAGACTCAGGATCAATAAAGTAGTGCGAAACATGGTGAGGGAGACCCTTCTCACGCCCAATGATTTTATATATCCGCTGTTTGTCACGTTCGGCAAAGGTGTCAGGAAGAAAATTTCCTCAATGCCCGGATGTTTCCAGTTGTCCGTGGACGAGATCGTAAAAGAAGCTCAGCATGTCTACAAGCTCGGCATTCCGGCCATCATACTCTTCGGCATCCCCGAACACAAGGATGAAAAAGGCACTGAGGCATATAATCCGAAAGGCGTTGTCCAGCAAGCCATCAAAGCCATCAAAGACAAAGTCCCAGGCCTCGTTGTCATCACGGATGTGTGCATGTGCGAATACATGAGCCACGGCCACTGCGGTATTATCAAGAAAGGGCAGATATTGAATGACCCGACACTTGAACTCCTTGCGAAAGAGGCCCTGTCACATGTGAAGGCAGGCGCGGACATCGTTGCCCCGTCAGACATGATGGACGGCAGGATCATGGCAATAAGAGACACCCTTGACGCTGAGGGTTTTGAGGACATCCCGATAATCAGTTACGCCGCGAAATACGCCTCTGCGTTTTATTCTCCGTTCAGAGAAGCGGCTGAATCAACTCCCTCATTCGGGGACAGGCGTTCATATCAGATGGACCCGGCAAACCGCAGAGAGGCGATTAAAGAAGTCGAGCTTGATATCGAAGAAGGCGCTGATATCGTGATGGTCAAACCGGCTTTGTCGTATATGGACATAATCTCAGACGTAAAAGATACGTTCGACGTGCCTGTCGCGGCTTACAACGTCAGCGGGGAATACTCGATGGTGAAGGCCGCCGCAAAGATGGGATGGATCGATGAGATGCGGGTCGTGATGGAGATCCTGACCTCAATGAAGCGCGCTGGCGCAGATCTGATCCTCACGTATCACGCAGTGGACGCGGCAAAGGAATTGAATAAATAATTGTAGGGGCAGGTTTAAAACCCGCCCCTACATGTTTATGAATGCGGGTTAAAAACAAAAAGGATTAATAAATCCATGCAACTTTCTCTCACCTCCGGTAAAAAAATAACGTGCTCCACTGACACATCAATACTGGAAGCGCTGAAACAGTCAGGCCTTTACCTCACATCCTCCTGCGGGGGGAAGGGCACCTGCGGGAAATGCAAGGTGATCGTTAAATCCGGCAGGGCCGAATCCAAATCAAAAATAAAACTCACCCAGGATGAGGTCGATAAAGGTTATGTCCTTGCGTGCAGGACCTTCCCGTCTGAAGATGTTCTCATTGAGATTCCTAAAGAATCTATGCTGGTTGTTGAGGGCAAGGTTGTCACGGGGAAATCAAAAGACCTGCAGGTGCTCTTAAGCTCAACAGGCGCCGGGATCAATCCCCTTACCGAACGTACCGTCCTTCAACTGCCTCCGCCGACACTCGATGACAATATCAGTGATCTTGAGAGATTGAGGCGGGAGCTTTTTTCAAAAGGCATGGCGTGTCTCAGGGTCCCTTTCAGGTTCATGCCGGACCTTGCAAAGACTGTGCGGAAGAAGGATTGGGAGATAACACTCAGCACCATTCATACAGATGACTGCGATGAAATCATCCGCATTACATCAGGCGACAAGAAAATCCCTCAGCACGGCGTTGCGATAGACATCGGCACAACAACCGTTGTTGTGTTTCTCATTGACCTGACAAACGGTGAGCTTATTGACATCGCCTCCACATACAATTCGCAGATACGCTTTGGAGATGATGTCATTACAAGAATAGTCCACGCCACTGAACAGGGTAAATTAAAAGAATTGAATGACACCGTCATTTCCGACATTAACACTTTGCTTTCCATAATCAGAAAGAACCATCATATTGATGTCGAGACCATAGACTGCGTTGTTGTCGCAGGCAATACAACAATGACCCAACTTTTTTTAGGGCTTGACCCCGGCGCGATCCGGGAGGAGCCATATATCCCGACGGCAAACGACTTCCCTCTTGCCTTTGCAGGAGAGATCGGTATCAAGGTAAATCCCAATATCCCCGTGTACGCGTTCCCGTGCGTTGCAAGTTATGTCGGAGGCGACATCGTGGCAGGTGTGCTCGCGACACAGCTTTATAAAAAAGAGGAGTTGAGCATCTTCATTGACATCGGAACGAACGGCGAGATAGTCATCGGCAATTCCGAATGGCTCGTGGCTGCCGCGTGTTCGGCAGGCCCGTGCTTTGAAGGAAGCGGAATTAAATGCGGAATGCGCGCGACCGAAGGGGCAATTGAGGATGTAAAAATTAATCGTGAAACTTTTGAAGTTGAGATAAAAGTCATAGGCGACGCGGACACAAAACCGACAGGCATATGCGGCTCAGGGATGATTGACGCGATAGCGGAGATGTTCCTCACCGGGATAATCGACCAGAAGGGAAAACTCCAGAAGGATGTTTCAACCAGGGTGCGGGCCGGAGAGAACGGGCTTGAGTTCGTGGTCTATTCAGAGGATGTAGAGACGCCATCAACGGCGTCACTACAAAAGGGCAGGGACATCGTCCTTGCGGAATCCGATATCGAAAATATTGTCCGCGCCAAGGCCGCGATATACGCCGGCTTTTCCACGCTTCTCATGGAAGTGGGCTTCACATTCAACGATATACAGAAAGTTTACATAGCAGGCGGCTTCGGAAAATTCCTCGACATAGAAAAGGCGATCATGCTTGGCATGCTTCCCGAATTGCCCAAAGAGAAATTTGAATACATGGGCAACACCTCTGTAACCGGAGCGTATCTCTGCCTGCTCTCCAGGAAGCTTCGCTCGGAAGCGGAAGAGATCGCAAAGAAGATGACCTACCTTGAACTCTCAGTCTCCCACTCCTTCATGAACGAATACGTCTCAGGACTGTTCATCCCTCATACGAATATCGATGCGTTTCCGGGTGTGAAGAAGATGATGGGGAAGTAGCGGGCCATTGACAATTGTATACCATGATACTATGATATCATTATATGAATTAACAAAGGAGTTGCATTATGTCCACCCTTGTTGCAACTAATATAAGGCTGCCCGATGAGACCCTGAAGGAACTTAAATACAGGGCAATTGAGGAGAGAAAGAGCGTAAACCAGCTTGTGCGTGAAGCTATTGAGAACTATCTCTCCGTTCAAAAGCAGCCGGAGATGCAAAGGCAGGTGAAAGACCCATTTGAAAATGTTGTAGGCAGTGCAAGGTCAGGCATTAAAGACGGCTCTGTAAAACATGACGAGTATCTTTATCCTGTCAGAAAAAGACGATGAAGATTTTCATAGACACAGGCGCTTTTATTGCCCTTACGGATGCTGACGATGAGTACCACTCAACCGCTAAATATTTCTTTAAGGAAGAAATAAAAACTACAGGCAGTAAATTTCTTACTACAAACTTTGTTGTATGTGAAACAATTAATTATTTACGGGCAAAAGTATCGCATAATACAGCGGTTTCCTTCAGGGAAAATCTTTACAGAAGCAATGTCATTGAAGTTGTTCATGTTAATCCTGCGATAGAAGATGAGGCATTCAGGATTTTCAAACATTACAATGATAAAGATTTCAGCTTTACTGATTGTGTAAGTTTTGCAGCTATGAAGGCAAAAAAGTTAAAAGAGGCTTTTGCCTTTGACAGGCATTTTGAACAATACGGCAATTTCAGGAAACTGCCGTAGCAGAACTTCTCTTGAGCTTTCTGTCTCCCATTCCTTTATGAATGAATACGTCTCTGGACTGTTCATTCCGCATACGAATATTGACGCCTTTCCGGGCGTGAAGAAGTTGATGAAAAAATAGGGGCTATTTTTTAAAATAGCCTCGATCCCCATTGGTTTTGCCTTGGAAAGCCTGTTTCTCCCCTGACATAAGGCTTTTAACGATTTTTATTTACTTTCCTGAATATCTGTTTTAGACATATAAACGTCTAAGCATTTCCTGCTCCAGAAAAATAGTTTCTTTTTTACATATAAGCCGTAAATGATGATGACGCATTCAACCTTTAATGCCATGAACAGGGGGGGGTGTCATGCCGCAAAGATCTTTCAGAAATCTTCTTTCCGCAGTATTGCCGAAAATTCGTCAATTCGTGGGATTTTTGTTTCTGCTTCTTACCTTGCTTACGGCTTTGCCTACGGTAGCTTCAGCCGAATGGGCCACCCGGCTGATAGAAGAAGGAAAATCTTTAGTCAACGGTTATCAGAGATCGATAGCAATTGACAAATCTACAAATTATGTCCATATCAGTTATGGCTCTAAGCACCTTTATCACGCATACAATGATGGGACCCAATGGCATCATGAAACAATTGATAATTCTCCCGGTGTAGGACAATATGCATCCATAGCCGTAGATTCAAACAACAAGGTGCATATCAGTTACTACAATAATTCTTCTCCAATAATAAAGCTCAAATACGCGACAAATGCCTCGGGGTCATGGACCACATCTACAATAGATTCAGCAGGGAGTGCAGGGGAATATACCTCCATAGCAATAGATTCAAACAACAAGGTGCATATCAGCTATTATGACTACGCTACTAACCGTGCCATCAAGTATGCAACCAATGCGTCAGGCTCCTGGACTATATCTACGGTAACATCAACTCAGTATTACCATGCTTATACCTCCATTGCAGTAGATTCAAACAACAAGGTCCATATCAGCTATTATTGTGAAGCCGACAATACTATAAAGTATGCGACAAATGCGTCCGGCTCATGGGTTATATCTACGATTGATAGTACATATTCGGACAAGCTTCTTGCTGGTAACACCTCAATAGCACTAGATTCCAACAACAAGGTGCATATCAGTTATTATTGTGACACCGACCGGACAACCAGGTATGCGACAAATGCATCCGGCTCATGGGTTATATCTACGATTGATTCAGGAATTAGAGATAACTCCATTGCCATAGACTCAAACAACAAATATGCATATCATGTCAATAGGAGGTTCAACTGACTCACTTAAGTACACGACAAATGCCTCAGGTTCATGGGTTACTTCCACAATAGACTCAACCGGAGATGTAGGTCAGTACACCTCCATCACAGTAGATTCAAACATCAAGGTGCATATCAGTTATTTTGATTACACAAACTATGATTTGAAATATGCTACTAATGCCTCAGGCTCATGGGTTACTTACACAATAGACTCAACCGGAAATGTAGGATATTATACCTCTATCGCCATAGATTCAAACAACAAGGTGCATATCAGTTACTATTATCGCACTGAATCTGCCCTTAAATATGCGACAAATGTGCCTGTTACAGGTCCCGGCATATTCGTTTCACCGGCATCAAACAACTTTGGCACTCTAATTGCGGGGACATTTTCCGATAAGACAATAACGGTGCAGAATGCCGGAACAGCAGAACTAATTATAGGCAGCATAGCGCAGGCAGACCTTGTCGCGGCGCCTTTCAGTATTGTAACGGACAATTGTTCAGGGCAGACGCTTATGCCGTCTGGAAGCTGCACTCTTACAGTGAGATTTTCGCCTGACTCATTTGGGAACTTCATCGACACCTTTGATATTCCGTCAAATGATACTGTTAATAACCCTGCGACGGTAAGTATAAGCGGTACAGGAATAATAGCTTATCCGGACATGACCGTCTTAACTGCTCCGGTAAACTTCGGCAATGTAGTTGCGGGGACATCTTCAGACCAGACAGTTACGGTACGAAATGATGGAACGGGGGACCTGATCATAGGGAACATAGCTCAGGTGGACCCGGTTGGCGCGCCTTTCAGTATCATAACGGACAATTGTTCAGGGCAGACCCTTGCACCTTCAACGAGCTGCACGGTCATAATGAGATTTGCACCGGCAATTGAAAGCAATTTCAGCGACACCCTCGACATACCATCCAATGACCCCATTAAAAACCCGATGATAATAATTTTAAACGGCAGCGGGGTAATAGTAGATGAGGGCTTTGAGACAGGTAATTTAAATAAAATTCCATGGGGTACAGGCGGAAACGGAGTCTGGACGTTGCAGAGTAACGTAAAGCACAACGGCAATTATGCTGCCAAGGCGCCTCTTTTACTAAATGGTCAATCAAGTTTTCTTGAAGTGTCTCTCAATATCAAATCCCCAGGTAATATAGTGTTCTGGTACAAAGTATCTTCATATATATATTGTTATCCCCTGATATTCAAGATAGACGGGACTCAGCAAGGCAGTTGGGGCGGTGAGATGGACTGGACGAATGCAGGTTTTGCCGTGAGTGCCGGACAGCACACCTTCAGGTGGGAATTTTCTAAAAGTGGCTGTGGACCAAGCGGAGGCGACACGGCATGGATAGATGATATTGCCTTTCCGCCGATGGATTGGGACGGTGACGGCTATGATTCATCCGTTGACTGCAATGACTATAATCCTCTGGAACACCCAAATCAGACATGGTATCTGGATTCTGACGATGACGGATATTCGGAAGGCACTACTAATACAACCTCGTGTACAAGGCCTGTTAGCTATAAAGCCGCATCCGAGTTGATCGACATTTCTCTCGATTGTGATGACACAAACCTTGTTCTAAATCCCGCTACATCCTGGCATCCTGACTTTGACCTGGACGGATACGGCAATCCATCAGTTTCATTGCAGCAGTGCACCCAGCCCGAAGGTTACATTTTAAACAACACTGACTGTAACGATAACGATGCCAACATATATCCCGGAGGGCTTCCTGCAAGAATTCCAGGTACAAGTCCTGTGTATTTTACCACGCTTCAGGCGGCTTACGACGCGGCTGGAGACGGGGATACGATTCAAGTTCAGGCTGCGGCGTTTACAGAGAGCTTCAACCTCAACCTTAATAAATCAGTAACACTGAATGGCGGATATGATTGCGGATACGCGGCA
>JACRMS010000024.1 GCA_016214845.1 Nitrospirota bacterium
GCTTCCTGCATTGTCTGCTGCACAAGGCGTCTGATCTTAGCTTTTACTTCTTCCGTCTTTGCTGCTTTCTCTTCCTTCAATTATCCACCTCCTGTGTTTTGATAAGTTTATCAATTTACACAGTTTCGTGGACACTCCCTCATCTGCAAATGAAATCCCCGCCTGTAAGACGGGGATTTTACGGGAACATCATAGATGTCCGCTTTTTTTAATTTCTTTTCTGTATTATTATGGTTTAATTGTTAAATTTATTTCCCCGTCACCTTGCCTGAAAAGATATAATCGTTATCTTTTACCGAAGCGTGGCATTTTATACAATCTTCGACTTTTCCCTCTGCAAGGATGTTAAATTTAGGATCATATTTTACCCAGAACCAGTCGTTGCCTTCAGGGTTATAGCCTTTTACTTTATACATAACTGTCACGGCTGCAAGTTGTTTATTTGCGTCATAGTTCTCTTTCACGATTATTGAATCGTCTGCCATTCCTTTTGCTTTTTTTATTGAATCAAGCGCAATTTCATTTACATAAGCCGTAAGAAATGCGCCATGCGGTTCTTTGCCCTTATACATTTCTCCCTTGCCCGGCCACTTTGCCCACTTCTTGTACGGCTTGTGAATAGTGATGTGATAACGCACGTCTCCGCCGGCAGCCCACGGCATATGTTTAAAAACTGATTCGTAAGGAACAACTATTGCTTTCTCCGGATGTTCGGCATATGCAATAAATACCGCTGAAATAACAAACAACACAGACAATAAAATTATTAAATGTTTTTTCACGTAACTCTCCTTTCATAATTCTTTAAATATAATTAGTTTTCTCTCAAGACCCCGCTCACCTCCTTTTTATATATCAGCATGTATTGCGATATACATTCTATCACTAAAATTGTCCCCTGTCTTAATAAATTGGCCTATTGAACAACCCCGTTAGATGTTTGGAGCGCAGTTATCAAAGTTGACATATCCAGACAGTAACGCCGGACTTACTCATTGGAGACTGAATAAACTGGGTTCCCGCCACCGCCGCATCCTGCAAACAGCGCTGCAGGCGCGATTAGAAGAACGGTCCTTGGATTTCCGAGTAACATCTTTTTGTCTTTCACCTTAGTAAATTATTTTCCCATCTCCGACATGCGTTTCTGCATTTCAGTCATTCTGTCATTCATGACCTTCATATCTTCATCTGTTGCTGTGCCTCTATCCATCATCCCGGACATCCAGTTTATTTCTTTGCACATGTCCTTCATCATCATAGACATGTCGTGCATTTTTTCTTTAGGCATATCCCCTATATTTTCACTCATGGCATGCATCATCCCGGACATTTCATGCATTGTGTTCGTCATGCCGTCCACCATCTGTTCATGCCCGGTCATGCCTTTATGCTCCATCATGTGTTCATGCTTCATCTCCCCGTGGCCCATCTGGGCAAAACCGGAAACGCTGCTGAAAACCAGAAGCAGTGCTGACATCAAAACTATCGGTATTATTTTCATTTCACTTCCTCCTTTGTTTATTTATTTTTTACCACGGAACATTGAAGAAAGTATGAATTGATTTATTAATCCTTAAATCCAGTGTGTTATGTTGTTAAATGAAAAATTGGTTTTGTCGTGAAACCGAAGTGGGGAAATAAGGCAAGGGGAGAAATCAGGAGATGATGTCTTTATTAACTGTGATCTTCAACTGGCGCTTAACACTTTCAATATACGCATTTATGATCTGGTTGCTCTTGTTTGAGCGGAATATCTGAAGCAGTTGTTCCTGGTTCCCGGTGCCGATTGAGTCAAGGATCTTTATTTCATCCGGGGTAAGTTCCGCAGTTTCGCCAACGAGCTTGCTCATCTTGCTGACAAGCAGGTCTTCTCTCAGGTCATTTTCAAACGCCTGCGTGGTGAGCCGGTTCAGCCTTAAGGCCCTTGAGTATATTTCCGGGTCGAATACGCCGTCTCTCTGAAAATACGGAATATTGACTATGGCGTCCTGCAGGTCTTTTTCAGGTATCGTTATGCCGGCCTTTTGAGCGGCAATCGTGAGGACCGCCCTGTCGATCAGCATGTTGAGCACCTGTTCCTGCAGTTGCTGTTTTTTGGGTTCTTCATTCGGATTTACGTCTTTGCGGCGCTTGAGTTCATTTTCATATGCGCGCCAGTATTTCTCCGTGGAGATCTTTTCGTCCTCAACCTGCGCCACGACTGTTGACTGGTTCCTGTCTTTGGGCCCGATGCCCCAGAATATGAAAGTGATTATTATTATCACCGTGACCCCGGCGAGAAGAAAAACAGAGAAGAATTTATGACTCATTATTTTAAGCATAAGATAATATATCCCAAAGGGCGTCTAAAGGGCAAGAGACCCGCCCTTATTTTCCGTAAACCTCCGCGAGAATTTTCCCCGCGCCTTTTAAAAGCAGCACCTCAGCGAGTTTTGTGCCGAGTGTCTCAGCGTCCTCCGGCTTACCGGTCTTTGACGCCCTGATCAATGTCTTTCCATCCAGGCTCCCTACAAGACCTTTGATTACAAGCTTCTGACTTCTGACTTCTGTCTTCTGTTTTCTGTCTTCTGTCTTCTGACTTATCAGCTGCGCGTATGCGCCTATCGGCACCTGGCAGCCGCCTTCAAGTTTTTTCAGGAAGGAGCGTTCCGCCCTCACGCAGACCGAGGTTGCCTTGTGGTTAAGCTTCTTTAAAAGTTTATTTATAAATTCATCATCCATCCTGCATTCAATTCCCACAGCGCCCTGTCCGATCGCCGGCAGGCTGAGTTCAGGCTCAAGGACCTGGGTGATCCTTTCTTTCCAGCCAAGCCTCTTCACGCCTGCGACAGCAAGGATGATCGCGTCGAACTGTCCCTCATCAAGCTTTCTCAATCTTGTGTCGAGATTTCCGCGGAGATGTGTGATCTTCAGGTCAGGCCGCTTGTTCAGTAACTGGCATATTCTCCTCAAGCTGCTTGTGCCGACATGAGCGCCTTTCGGCAAATCTTTGAAGCTTTTTATTGTCTGTGTTCTGTCATCTGTCATCTGTCTTCTGGCTATAAATGCGTCCCTCGGATCTTCCCTCTTGCAGATAACGGCAAGATGCAGGCCCTCAGGCAGGTCCGTCGGAACGTCCTTCATACTGTGGACTGCGAGGTCCGCCTTTTTCTTCAGGAGCGCCTCTTCGATCTCTTTTACGAAGAGCCCCTTGCCTCCCACCTGGGCCAGAGGGACGTCAAGTATCATGTCTCCGGTGGTTTTTATTTTCTTGAGCTCTACCTCGGTGTCAGGGCTGACTTTTTCGATCTGCGCCTTGACCCACTCCGCCTGCCAGAGCGCGAGTTTGCTGCCGCGTGTTGCGATGATCACTTTTTTCTTCATGATAGATATTACTCCTCTTCTCCGTTAATTCCATACAGCTTTTTTATTACTGCGATCAATTCGTCCCTGTTTTCATTTTCTTCTTTAAGGACTGTTGTAGGGGGATGTATCAGTTTATTGACAATGGAAATTGTCAGATATTCAATGGCCTTTATTTTCTCTTCCTCTATCGGGCCGAGCTTCTTGAGGGTCTTTTCAAATTCCGTTTTTCTTATTTCCTCGGCCTTGTTGCGGAGCGCTACGATGGTCGGGGTCGCGGTCAGGGAGGCGCTCCATTGCAGGAAAGAACCGATCTCCTCATCAACGATCCGTTCCGCCTTGTCGGCCTCTTTTGCGCGCTCCTGGATATTTGTTTCCACGATCCCCTGAAGGCTGTCCACATCGTACAGGTAAACGTTAGCAAGGTCATTTATCTGCGGCTCAATATTTCTCGGCACGGAGATGTCAATTATGAACATCGGCTTCTGCTTCCGCTCTTTCATCGTCTTATGCACCTGGTCTTTTAATAAAATGTAGTGGGGCGCGCCGGTCGAGCAGATGACAATGTCGGTGTGCTGCAATTCAGTTACAAAGCTCTCAAACGGCACCACCTTCCCGTGAAACTCATGGGCCAGCTCCTCGGCCCTTGCGATTGTGCGGTTTGTGACCAGCACGTCTTGCACCCCGCAGTTTATAAGATGCTTTGCCGCAAGCTCGGCCATCTCGCCCGCGCCGATGAGCATGAATGATTTACTGGCGAGGTCGTCGAATATCTTCTTTGCCAGCTCGATTGCCGCAAAGCTGATACTTACCGCGCTCTCGGCGATCTTCGTCTCCGTCCTGATGCGCTTTGCCACGGAAACAGACTTCCTCATCAGTTTATTCAGGATAACGCCCGTGGTTTTATTTTCAAGCGCAAGATCGAAGGCGTCTTTCAACTGTCCGAGTATCTGCGGCTCGCCGACCACCATAGAATCAAGGCTTGAAGCGACCCTGTACATATGCCTTATGGCGTCGGCCCCCTTATGAATGTAAAGCGATCTGTCCAGCAGGTCTCTCTGCACTTTGTGGAAATCCGCGAGAAAGCCCTTTATGCCTTCGACCCCGGAATCTATATCGCTGACCCCGGCGTATATCTCTACCCTGTTGCATGTGGAGAGTATGATGCTCTCCTTCACGACATGGGAGCCTTTCAGGAGCTTAATGGCCTCTCCGAGCTTGGGCCCGTCAAAAGCGACCTTTTCCCTGACTTCTATGGGGGCTGTTTTGTGGTTAAGTCCGATTACTAATATATTCATGACGATTTCGTTAAACGTTTGTGATCAACTAACAATTATCAGGCGGTTAGCGCTACATAAAAACGTGACGTCCTTTCAGGATAATTGATACACCGAAAAATGCGAATATAACTATGGCAAACCCTATAATCGAGAGAATGGCGGCCTTCTTGCCGCGCCACCCGGAGGTAAGCCTGAGATGAAGCACCAACGCGTAGACAAGCCATGTTATCAAAGACCACACTTCCTTGGGGTCCCATCTCCAGTAGGTCCCCCACGCTGAATTGGCCCAGATAACTCCTGTTATCATGGAGAGCGTCAGAAGGGGGAACCCCAGAGTGACGAGGTGATAGTTGATCTCGTCCAGTGTCTGGAGGCTCGGCAGTTTCTGGAAGAGCATGCTCAGGTGTTTTGACTTTACGTTCCTCTCCTGGATGAGATACATGATTCCGATGCCGCACGCCATCGCAAAAGAGGCGTCCCCGAGAAACGCGAAGACCACGTGGATACCGAACCAGTAGCTCTGAAGCACAGGGCTCAACGCCTTTATTTCCCTTGGAAAGATCGACGCTGAAAACATAAGTAGAAATACAATGGGCATAATAAAAGAGCTGAGGAGCCCGAGTTTGTACTTGAATTCGTGAAAAAAGAACAGCACCAGCACGCACCACGAGAAAAAGGAGGTCGCCTCGTGCATGTTGGTCACCGGGACATGTCCGCCTTCAACATATCTAATGGCAATGTTTGCCGTGTGAAAGGCGAAACCGGCCATTGAGAGATAAAGCGTTACCTTCGATGTGTTT
The DNA here is from genome assembly GCA_016214845.1 of Nitrospirota bacterium. Taxonomy (NCBI): domain Bacteria; kingdom Pseudomonadati; phylum Nitrospirota; species Nitrospirota bacterium. Next base: position 5,423 of record JACRMS010000024.1, read on the forward strand.
TTCTTCCCTCTGAAAATCTCGATAATGCCTGAAATGGTTGCGATGAAATAAAACGTAAGCGCTAATTCAAAAAGAAGTACATTTGTCTCTATTTGCAAATCTCAGACTCCTTCATCTGTTAAGTAACTTAACGGTATAACGCGTTCAAACGATATATTTTTGGATATATGCAAGCCATTTGTCAATTTCCCCGCTTTTATTTAGTAAGTCTATTCGGAAAATTTTTGCATGTTCTTTAGAAAAAGTGACCAAAGAAGCAGGATTTGCAACATCCGTTTCAGAGTTGATAATTACGATGTCCGCCTTTTTCCCAACCTTCAGGGCAGAGGGTTTGATCACTCCGTCCCCGCCGATGATGAATATAGTCAGATGCGGTTTCAAAAGATCAGCGGGGCTGTTGCCTTCAACCACAACGCCTTTGAGCCCCGTCATCTTTGTCAATGAAACATTCAGTGCGTCTTCAAGTTCCTGTCCTCCGGGACTTTGTATCCAGACAACCTTTTCAGCCCCCGATCCAAAGAAGATCGCCGTATCCTTGCCCTTCTCTTTGAGAATAGTTTCATCATCGACAACAGAAGTATAAAGCTCCGTCCGGGTGAACTTGATCGCCCCGAATCCCTTTAAATTTTCAAGCAGGATAGAGCAGAGGGTCGTCTTACCCACAGCGCTGTGCGCGCCTGTCACGGAAATGATCTTAAAAGGCATCAATTATTTTAACAAAACAGAGAGAGAATGTTGCTTTATTGATACTTCTGGACACAACGTTTCTTATGCTCGCCGCAGGCAAAAGGCAGAGTGGAGAGACTATTTGGGACGCTGCAGGGCAGGTGTCAACGCAAAGTTAAAATGTCCTGTTTTTACCAAATAAAAATGTCTTGTTCCTGTTTGTTGTATAGGACATTTATATTTGTCGCGCACCTGGCATTTGACACGATTTGACATTACACTTTCAGCACTGATAAAGTTTGATATCAAGTGGAAATTACTGTTTACATGACAGTCAACCTCTTTTTGTTTTCCTCGTGGTATGTCTTTCTTTTCAGGAATAAGGTCAGGCTTTCTTTTTCAGACAGGTTATTGGGCGTTTTTGTTTTAGGTCTGGCCCAGATTGTTTTAACTGAGATGACGCTTGGTTTATTAAAAAAACTCTATGCAGCACCGCTTTTTGTATTGAACGTCTGTGTGTCAGTGGCTGTGTTAACCATCGCCGTAATTCAAACAAAACCGGGTCTCTTTTGTCCCGTCCCTCCTTTGCAAAACGTGGGTGTGCAGGGATTGGCGGCGGATATTTATAAGGAGATGAAAGATAAAAAAATCCGTTTTGTTACTTTGATAAAGAGCGACTGGATATTGCTGGCTGTATTTATTGTTTTTTCTATTTATTTCTGCTATCTGGTATTTGCAGGTTATCTGTTCCCTTCCTATTCATGGGACGCGCTGTTATATCATCTTCCTACCGTCGGGTTTATTCTGCAGTCCGGAGCCATCGAGCAGATACCCTACAATTCGCTCATTTATACTTTCATAAACGTCTTTCCCAAAAACATGGACCTTTATTTTCTGTGGAATATTATTTTTCTGAAAACCGACATAATCGTTGATTTAAGCCAGCTTCCTTTTACGGTTGCCGGAATGCTTGCTATATATAGCATCGGACGTAAGCTGGGGATTGAAGCGAAATATTCAGCTTATTCTTGTTTTCTCTTTTTCTTTGCTCCCGTAATAATATTACAGTCAACAACAAATTATGTAGATATCGCTGTGTCCGTTTTTTTCCTCATAGCCGTGAATTTTATTCTGTGCCGTAATATCTCCCATATCTCTCATGGTGAGTTTAAGAGTAGTCAGGCAGTATTGTATGGAGGGAATATTCAGCTTTTCATGGCAGGGACAACAGCCGGTATGTTGTTAGGCTCAAAAGGCTCCGGCCCTTTGTTTATTATCGCCTTGTCGGCGCTATATCTGATTAATGAACTAAGAATATATTACTCTTTGAGGCGTGAAGAAATTTCTGATGAAATCAACCCGTTAAAAAGTAAACCTCACGGGACAATGAATACCCATAGTATTAACCATTTTAAAGTGGTTAACATTAAAAAGATTATCAAAAGCTATGCGCTATATTTCGCGGCGCCCGTGACGTTACTGGGAAGTTATTGGTACATCAGCAACTGGGTGCACTACGGCAACCCTGTATATCCTTTTATTGTCAAAATATTCGGCAAGACATTATTTGCAGGGACTTTCACCGAGTTCCTGCATACCGGCCCTGACATATTACGGAAAATGCCCCCAATGCAGAGGCCGCTCTATGTATGGCTGGAAAGGGTTGAACATTACTATTATGCATCGGACTTAAGCGGGTTCGGTCCTTTATGGTTTATACTTCTTCTGCCCTCTACTGTCTTTGCGGTTATTCTTTCTGTGTGGAAAAAGAAATTTGATTTTTTTATTGTTGCAGTAATGATGGTCCTTGTCTTCCTCGTTTATCCGAATAACTGGTTTACCCGGTATGTGATTTTTTTGTTCGGTCTTGGCTGTCTGGCTTTCGGGGTAGTTGTTCAGTATTTTAAGGACAAGGGAAGGACCTTTGAATATCTTGCCTTGTGCTTGGTGCTTTACACTTTTTTTACATCCAATTCCACAACGGTCACTCCTGGGAAAATAAAAGAGTTTATTCATCTGCCTGCAAAAGAGCGCAGCCTCGCAAGGCTTGGCCCGGATGTCTTAAATCTCTCACAGTATGAAAATTACGGACTGTGGTCGTGGATCAGCGTTAATATATCTGAGAGTGATACCCTGGCATATACCTTTACTCCTGAATTGCTTTCCCCGCTATGGAACAACAGCTTTTCGAATAAAATAATTTTTGTTAAATCGGAGAAATTTAAAGAATGGCTGGATAAGTTAGAGATAAATAACGCAACCTGTATTGTGGTATTACTCAAACCGAGGTCTATGGAATATTTGTGGCTTGAAAGGCTGGGAGAGATGCGGGATGATCCGAAATGGTCGTCGGTTTCAAAGAAATTCAGATTAGAATACCATGATAATAACTTCGCTGTTTTCAGGTTTAATAAATAGCAGACATTGAAAACTCCCATGGACATAAGGAGAAGACAATTGAATAAATGGAAAGGCATTTTCCCGGTAATTGTGGTTTGCAGTCTTTTGCTGTTTTCAGCATGCCATGAAGTAAAAAAGTCTACAGGTGAAAAGGAACTTCAGGAACAAAAAGGGGCAGTGATGCAGCCGGCGCCCCCGGCCAGTGAAGCAGCGCCTCTTAATTCGGAGCAAATCACGGAAGATAAGCCGTTGTCCTTTGAAGGCTGTCTCGATCCGGGAATGCTATCACAGGAAAGCGCTGTTGGATATTTGCGGATACTTGCATTGGGAGACCATGAATCAATCAGTTATTACAGTGAATCAGGACAATCAGAAAAAAGAATGTACAAGGGAAGTGGAGAGGCCTGGTACCAGAATGACATCTGCGCTGCGATTAAGGCATTATCCAGGAGGAATAATCCGGAAGCATATGATCTTATTCTTCAAATAATAGAGCGAAAAACCAGATACCCTAAAGCCATGGTTTGCGCAATAAGGGCAATAATGGTTTATGGAGAATTTAAAGACGGCTTCTGGCATGGAGACAAGAGAAGCATCCCGGTCCTGAAAAAAGCCGTCAATGAAAAAGATCCCGATATCAGATTGCAGGCTGCCGGCGCACTTTTGAGTTTAGGAGAGGGCGACATAGCCCTTCCTGTGATAGACGAACTTGCAAAGGCGGGGGCACAGCAGTCCATACCTGCTATTTATAAGTTGTTTACTCCTGAAGAAAAAGAGGATGAAGGCGTAAAAAGAATTGTGCGCTCCGGTTCGAGGCTGTTTGATGAGAGAGGTAAAGACATACTTGTACGGGCGCTGAATTATTCAAGTGATGAGGTAAAGGTGTTTGCAGCCTTGAGGTTAACGCTAATGGGGATTGAACAAAAACGAGCAGAGGATACTGCGATAAAGATTTTAAGGCAGCAAACAGGCAAAACGATAAAAGAATATCAAAACATAGAGGAGCAACAAAGTGAGAGGAATGCCATAAATTATGCAATTGAAGTGCTTGAAAAGATTGCGAGCACTGACGGTGTACGGGAATTAAAGGCATTTAGTGAGAGCAGCAGCGACTCATTCTTCAAGGCAAGGATTCAGACAACCTTAAAGAACATAAGTCAAAAAAATAATAGTCTCCATAAATATGATTAATTGACAGGCGCAAGGGGCGTCAATTCAAAGTGGATTTGTTATGCCATTCTTACACAGTTGCGCAACTGTGTAAAATTAAACGAAAAAAACCTTGACAGTATCTTCTTTCTCTTGTATTGTAAAAACAAAGGGGAATTCCATTAAGAATCTTTTTCTTACCACTGTCCTTTCCTCAATCCTTAGAAAAAAACATTTTATACTTTAAAGCGGGAACAAAGGGCGAAATTAACGTTAGGGATATCGCAGATTCCACTAAACAATAATTTGTTCAATAAAAGGAAGGAGGGATTAGATGAAGCTGAGAAACTTTTCAAGATCAATGTTCGTTGCAGTAATGATTTTCATCCTGCCGGTAGATGCTTTCATTCCGTCTGTATTTTCCAGTGACGTAAACATACCCAGAACAGGACAGACTACATCATATTATGCAGGGGATGACGGTGATTTGAAGATGGGCGCTCCATGGCCTACAACAGGAAACATGGGCTCTGGAAGATTTAATGACAACGGTGATGGGACTGTTACGGATTTACTCACAGGTCTTATGTGGACCAAGAATGCAAACATGGGAGGCTTACAGAACTTTTATACTGCAAGGAACGCTGCTGCAGCTCTGGCTATCGGGGGCTTCACTGACTGGCGCATCCCTAATATGCTTGAGCTTGAAAGCCTTACAAATGCCGGACAGGCCGATACAGCTGTATGGCTTAACTCTCAGGGCTTTCAAAACGTTCAGGCATCTGATTACTGGTCGAATAATTCATATGCATATGAAAGCGCTGGATGGTCTATTAATTTAGGTACCGCTCAGACTTCCTATGAAGTTGACTGGACTGCCGGCGCCATGTATTATTGGCCTGTTCGTGCCGGACAGGCCAATAACCCTGACCCGGCGTATCCGGCAAATATTCGTAAAACAGGAAGCACTACAACTGTAACACCGGGTGATGACGGTGATCTGGAATGGGGGGTCGGCTGGTCAGTTGCCTCAAGGTTTAGAAATAATCTGGACAGCACTATAACAGACAATCTTACTTCTCTAATGTGGGTACAAAGCGGAGGAGAAACCGCATTGGGTGCTGATGGAGTACTGACGTCATTTCAAGCTGTAAATCAATTCATATCCGACATGAATACTCAAACATACGGCCGGTGTGTTAAACCTCCCAGATCACAAGACTGCTCAGGCTTTCCTTTCCCTCAAACTCCTGCTACTCAACCATGTACTGATCCATTGTTACCAGCATGTGTATTCATTGAGAATGGTTCCATAGAGCAATGCAGGAGTAAAGGCGATACTATGTGTACAGTGGATGCTGATTGTGATACGGTCAATGGAGAAACTTGTGTTTCAATTCCGAATTCAGGCTACACTGACTGGCGGCTTCCAAACAAAAAAGAGATGTTAAGCCTGACTCATTGGGAAGACGAGTTCTCGTCAAGAGGCGACCTTACCGCTGCGGGCTTCACTATGCCTGAATTTGCGTGGTGTTCTCACTGGACCTCTACGGCTTATCCCACAGATACAAGCAAAGTGTATGCAATTACATTAAATGTTGCCGGGAACCAGACGCTTTCTTATCCTTTGAGCGTCCCTAATACTACCTGCAACTGGACATATTGGCCTAAATATTTCTGGCCGGTGCGTGGTGGTATATCCGGAAGCAATCCATCTGATGGCGATGGTGATGGTTACACTGACACGGACTGTAATGATAATAATCCGGCAATCCATCCCGGCGCTGCGGAAGTCTGTAACGGAATAGATGATAACTGTAACGGCAATGTTGATGAAGGATTTACAGATGCCGATAGTGACGGTTATACAGCGTGCGCAGGTGACTGCAATGATAACAATCCGGCAATCCATCCTGGCGCTGCAGAAGTCTGTAACCATTCGGATGATGATTGTGACGGCAATGCTGATGAAGGATTTACAGATGCCGATAGTGACGGTTATGCAGCGTGCGCAGGTGACTGTAATGATAACAATCCGGCAATCCATCCCGATGCTGCTGAATCCTGTAACGGGTCAGATGATAACTGCGACGGCATTGTTGACGGGGGGACCGATCATGACGGAGACGGTATCGGATCTGTCTGTGATAACTGTCCTAACACCTACAACCCCGATCAGGCTGAAAGTGACGGCAGTATTCCCGGGATGCGCGGATACTGGAAATTTGATGAAGCCATGGGGTTTGTAGCTTACGATACCGTTGTCAATAATAACGGAACCATTTATAACGCCACGTGGGGAACGGGTCAGGTTAATGGCGCTCTCACGTTTAAGGGAGGAACGGACAATACCGTTACTGTTGTGGATGATTCAGGGAACATGAAGATCACCGGCAAGAACATATCGATCGAGGTATGGGCGTACGGAAACCAACATATTGACGACTATGGTGGAGAATGGGCCACTATAGGGATAAAAAGCTCCTATCGATATCCTCACTGGTATGACGATGGTTACGGATTATACTATTACGATGACAAAATCTCATTCTTTATTAATCACTATGATTACAATAAGGGATGGGCACCCTTTACCAAGAATGAATGGCACCATCTTGCAGGAACTTATGACGGACAATTCATAAGAGTCTACGTGGATGGACAGGAAGGCACAGCATATCCTTACTCGGAAAATATAGTCGATGCTTTGGCACCTGACCGATTTCTTATCAGCGGCACGTGAGGAAGCTACTATTGGGGCGGTGGCCTCGACGAGATGGCAGTCTATAACAGAGCTTTGACGCAAGATGAAATTATCGCACATTACGTAAATGGCAAGTATTTCGGTTATGGTTTCAATTACGGCTATATAGGCGACGGGATAGGCGATACCTGTGACAACTGTCCGGCGGTACACAATCCGGACCAGGCGGATTCAGACGGCGATGGTATAGGTAATCTGTGCGACATTAATTAAACAAAGAAAGGATAGTTCGACTCAACCATAAAGAATCAAATTAAAATTGAAAAAGGAGGGTGGAGATGCTAACACAGCGTATTATGTTTTTTCTGGCAGCGCCAATTCTTGTTATTGCGGTTCTATGCGCTCCTGCTATTACAATGGCTAATCCGGTAAACGACACTTTCACCGATATAAGCGGGCAAGGTCTGGATCCCGGGAATTTAATATTGGTTGACGAGCACGGGGGACCAAATGGCTGGGGCGATGAATCTGTCTCAGTTGCGTGGTCATATGCCTATGGTCCTAATCAGGACCTGCGAGTGAGTATAACAAATACTTCAAGCCATACTATGATGGACACGATTTTGGCCTTTGAACAAAGCGCCTTTAACTGGAAAGGCAGTACGCTTCAAGCCGATACGTGGGACGGCGTTGACGGCAGTGGCGATGCCGCTTACTGGTTTGGCAGTATTGCTCCCGGAAGTACAAGCGTGCGGTTAATCGATGTGAAGTATGGCGAGCCAGGTTATTCAGCTTTGGGACTTTTGTATAACAGTAAGGGTCTTGACGGTACGATGCCAGGCAGCAATGTAAGTATCCTTCATGCTGCTCCTGAACCAATAAGCTCAGCCCTTTTCTTAACCGGCGCAGCAATGTTAGGATTAAGACGTTTCCGGAAAACAAGGAGTTCTTAAATTCAGGCATTACCTGCGTAATACAAAAGGGTCTGGGTTAAACCAGACCCTTTTTGTTTATCATGCTACTTGAAAGTAGGCTTGATTGGCGGTATCGGTGTTAAGGGTACAGGAAGATCTTCATGTACCGGACGCCTTGAAAATCTTGGGTGGGTGTATTCCGAATTCGATTGCCCTTCAGACTCTTCAGGCGCCAGAGACTCTTCGGATGTAAACTGAGACTTTATACCTGAAACTCCTGTAAGGCTACTCCCTGGAGGCGGGATTGGTCTTGCCGGGACTTTGATACCCGGTGATTGTTTATGTGTTTGTAATGAAAGGGGCGGAGCAGACTGGACATCTTTCGGATCTCTCAATCTGATCTCAGTTTTTTTATTGCCCCTTAAAAGGATGACCCTGTCTTGTTGTATGTCGGAAATAACAAACCCGGCCAGCGAATCATTGATGGTATAAATTCCGGTTGTCTCTGAAAACGGATCGTCAATAATTGCAATTTTTTTATCTTTCCTGATTATTGTCCCGAAAAGTTTCGGCAGCTTTGCAGCGGTGACAGATGACGGGACTGTTTCTGCTGATGGTATGGGAGTCTTTGAAGAGGGCCCAACTATTGAGTCGTCAGGTTTACCGTTTAAAACTGCTTCTCCTTTGCCGACAGGGGCCTTATTTTCAATACCCGGCATGTCCGCGGGTTTTTGTGCCCATACATTATAAGACGGGTAACTCATGAAAACAGTTATCACCGGCAAGAGTATACTTATAATTAAAAGACGTCTGCGTATCATTTGTCCCCCATTTTTTTAGCCTCTGACCGGCGGTTTGTTTTATGGTCCCCTAACAACAATGGTGGCGCGGTTGAACAGATGTAGTTAATTTTATAACTTCCTGTTGAAAAAAAACAATGCGGCGAGTAACCCTGACAGAAATGTCCGGTTTTCATATTTTAATTCTTTCTGTTCAGGAAGTCTCTGTCGGCTTAGTTATTTGCTTTATGGTAAAATAATCCCTGAAAAAATAAGTATTGTTTATTTGCAAAATGTAATGATATTAATTGTCCTCTAACTTTTTAATCATGCCCTTTGATCTTTCCATCTTTGAAGAAGCCCTTCGCGCCATAGAGGAAAAAAGGGCGGACACCTTCACCTCGCTTTCCGGCTCCTCCGGCGCCCTCCTGTTCTCAATGCTGAGAGGACAGTGCCTGCTCATTTGTCCTTCTGAAGAGTCCGCGGGCGAATTTTATTCGGATGCCCTTTTCTGGTCAAAATTATTGCAGGTTGAGGTCCCTCTCTTGATCCGTCCCAAAGACAGCCCTCAGAGATTGAAAGAGTTGACCGAGCTTTATACACGCAACAGAGGCAAGGTCATCTCCTCTGTTGACGCGGCTCTTTCACCAATATGGGGCAGGAAAGAATTCCCCCTTTTCACGATCACAAAAGGAGTGATCATTGAGCGTGATAATATTATCCTGAACCTTCAGAAGCAGGGCTACCACATCGTCCCGGTTGTGACCGGCGAGGGTGAGATGAGCATCAGGGGAGGCATCCTCGACATATTCCCGCCTGATGAAGAGGATCCAGTGCGAATAGAATTTTTCGGCGATGAGGTGGAATCTCTCCGGCATTTTGATCTCGACACACAGTTGTCCCTGAAAGAAATAAATGATATCGAGATCTGCCCTTCGAATGAGCCTGAGGAAGGGCCGAATCTTCTTGAGCTTTTATCGGACGGCGCTGTTGTTTTAAATGGGCCGGATGACATAAAAAAACATTGGCCCTCCTTCATTCCCTCTCCTGAGCAGCGCATCATCACTTTTACCTCTCTCCCGTTAGAGGGGGAAGGATTTTATTGCCCGGTCAAGAGCGTCACGGGATTTGGCCTTTTACCTGAAGAGAGAACGGCCATTGAGGATTTTGTAAAAAGAGTTCTTCAGCTCAGGAAAAAGTATTTCGTCCTGATAGTCTGCTCTTCAGAGAGCCAGGCGAAGAGGCTGAAGGAACTGTTTTACGACCTTGACTGGGATGTCCCTGTGCTCGGCAGCGGCGCGGTTGTGAAAGACAGCCGCAGTCCTGTAATCATTGTCGGTGAGCTGAGCAGGGGATTCACTTATCAGGAGGTAGTTGTCCTTTCCGGGAGGGACATTTTTGGACAGAGGCCCTCTTTTAAACCCGCAAGAAAATCCAGGGTGTCAACGCTTATCTCATCAATTGAGGATTTTAAAGAAGGAGACTATCTGGTACATGCGGAGCACGGCATCGGCAGATATTTAGGTCTCAGGAAAGAGAGGATCGAAGATTACGAAGGAGACTTCATAGCCATAGAATACCTTGAAGGCGCCAGGCTCTTTGTCCCGCTTGAACATATAAACACCGTCCAGAAATACCATGCCGCTGAAAGCGTCAGGCCGAAGATAGACAGGCTCGGCGGAAAGACTTGGGAGAAAACCAAACTAAAGGTCAAACAGAAGATCAGGGACATGGCAGAACGCCTGTTAGCGATCTACGCCAAACGCTCTACGGCAGGCGGATATGCGTTTTCAGAGGACACGGAGATGCACAAAGAGTTGGATAATTTCTTCCCCTACGAAGAAACACCCGACCAACTCACAGCTATCAATGAAATAAAACGCGACATGGAAAGCCCCGCGCCGATGGACAGACTTTTGTGCGGCGACGTCGGCTATGGGAAAACAGAGGTGGTGATGAGGGCGTGCTTCAAGGCCGTGTATGATTCAAAGCAGGCCGCGGTGCTGGTCCCGACAACTATTCTTGCGGAGCAGCACAATGAGACATTCAAAGCGCGCTTTTCCGCTTTTCCGATAAAGATAGATTATCTCAGCCGCTTCAAAAGCAGGGTTGAACAGAAGGTGACGCTCAAGGCACTCGCGGAAGGAGGGGTTGATATTATTATCGGAACTCATCGCCTGCTTGCAAAGGATGTGAGCTTCTTTGATCTCGGACTTCTCGTCATTGACGAAGAGCATAAATTCGGAGTGACGCACAAAGAGAAGATGAAGGCGCTGAAGGAGCACATTGACGTCCTTACCTTGTCAGCTACTCCAATCCCCAGGACGCTGCATATGGCGCTTTCGGGCATTAGAGGCATGAGCACGATCGAAACGCCTCCTGAGGACAGGGTCGCGGTAAAGAGCATTGTGGCAAAATTTAATCCCCAGACAATAAAGGAGGCGCTTCAGAAAGAACTTGACAGGGGAGGGCAGGCCTTCTTTGTTCACAACCGCATTCAGGATATTTACAAGATTGGAAATTTTCTAAAGGATCTGCTGCCTGACTCAAAGATAGGCGTAGCCCACGGCCAGATGAATGAAAAGGAGCTTGAGCACGTCATGAGCACTTTCTTTCACAAGGAGATAAATATTCTTGTCTCCACCGCCATTATCGGTTCCGGCCTTGACATCCCTTCCGCCAACACGATCATTATCAACAGGGCGGACAGGTTCGGCCTTGCCGACCTCTATCAATTGCGGGGGAGGGTAGGGCGCTCCAATGTAAAGGCGTACGCTTATTTTCTCATCCCCGGAGAAGACATTATCACAGAGGACGCCAGAAAAAAATTGCAGGCCATCCAGGAACTCGGTTATCTTGGCGCGGGCTTTCGTCTCGCGATGAAAGACCTGGAGATAAGGGGCGCCGGTAATTTATTAGGCGGCGAGCAGTCAGGACACATAGATGCGGTCGGTTTTGACATGTACATGGAGATGCTTGAGCAGGCGGTTGCGGAGCTCAAGGGAGAAAAGATCGAGCCGAAGATCGAGCCCGTAATAGATTTGAAGATCACAGCCGTCATTGCTGAGGAATATATTGAAGACCCTGACCTGAGATTGAGCGTCTACAGGAAGATCGCCTCGGCAAAGGACGTTAAAGCTCTTGAAAAGATATTGGAAGAACTGAAGGACAGGTTCGGGCCGCCGCCTGAAAAGACAAAGAGGCTGATCGACATCATGGAACTCAAGATGCTTGCCAAGAAGTTTGCAATAACTAAAATGCAAAATATCTCCGGCAAGGTCCAGGTCATCTTCGCGCCCGACACCACGGTTACTTCGCAAACGATATTTTCACTCTACGATACCCGTAAGAAGATGCTCAAGTTCCTGCCCGAAGGAGGCGTGGAGCTGGACCTCAGGGGCAAGGGATGGGGCGATGTTTTTAAAGAGTTAAAGAGGCTGATTGAAGAGCTGGACTCTAACTCCTGACTTTAGACCAAGGTTTAAATGGTCGGGGCGAGAGGATTTGAACCTCCGACTCCACGGTCCCGAACCGTGTGCGCTACCGGGCTGCGCTACGCCCCGTGCATGAATAATACCATAACTCACGAGACAAATTCTAAAAAGACCGGGACGCTTTCAAAAAAATAGGGAAGGACCTTCTGGTTAAGAAAGTCCTCCCCTGAATTTGAGTCTCTGTTTAATCTCCGATCCCCGGTCCCGGGGCTTTGCCATAATATTTCCGCCAGATGTTGAAGTCCTGTATCCAGACAGTCCCGTTCCCGTCCAAATCTATATAAGCGGGAGCGCCCTGCTGAATCGTTTTTCCAGCCCACGTGCGCCATTTATTGAAATCTATGATGTTTACAAATCCACTGTTGTCAAAATCCGGGTCGCACACATCGCCGTAGTGCTGCACGCCGGGTGTGGATGAATTATCATCCTCCGCTGCATTGCTGTCACGCTGGTCAGCATTCGCGACCAACCTGCAATTGTCACAGACATCGCCAACCCCGTCATTGTCAGTATCGAGTTGGTCGGGATTGGGAGCAAGCCAACAGTTATCACACGCATCGCCAGATTCATCAGTATCTGTGTCTAATTGTTCAGGATTATAATCAGAAGGGCAGTTATCCATGCAATCGATAATACCATCATTGTCTGCATCAAAACCCTCGTCAATATGACCATCACAGTTATTATCTATGCAGTCATATACTTCAACTGCTCCGGGATAGACATTGGGGTCGTTATCGTTACAGTCTATATCAGAAGAATAACCATCCATGTCCTTATCGGCTTTCCCTGTGGTAAAACTCCACACATCTCCGGTTGTTATGCCGCCTGAATTTCTTGAATCGATTCGCCAGTAGTATGTGGTGTTGTAACTTAGAACTCCGGGATCATATGCCGTGAATGTCTTATTGCCCTTGTAGTAAAGGGAAGAAGGGCTTGTCCCAAAGTAAACATCGTAACTCTCAGCGCCTCCGCCGTTTGACCATGTAAGATAAGGATGTATTGACTGATCAACTGCTCCGTTACTGATATTCGGATTCACTGCTTTTGATGGCAGTGTCGGAGTTATTGAGAAATACTTATGTTTAAGCAAAGTCAATATGTCCCCTTAAGAGCAAGGGGAAAATGGCCCCTTGGGCGAGAAGCGGGTTTAGAGGAAATATAAACTTGCAAGGCGTGTTTGCCTTTTGAATTAGCTTTATGAGCTTTCATTTTCCAA
>JACRMS010000025.1 GCA_016214845.1 Nitrospirota bacterium
CTGGATTATTCTCCCCTGTTTTGCGGTACAATTACTCTTAGTCATGGTGTTCCTCCTCTGGTTTTTGTTTTTGTGCAAAATTACATTACCAGATTCGAGGTCACCATGACCCTATTTGTGCGAAAAATATTGTACGTTATCAATAAGAGAACTCATGCGTCAGCCGGAGCTGAGTAAGAAGAAGACCGGGTTTATGAGGGAATGAAAATAGCGTGATAGCTCGCAAGTGTGAAAGTGTGCTTTAATTGTAATAGCAATTAGTGTCTACGATTCATAGAGTTGCCTGAAGAACGTAGACCTGACACACCCCTCTTACTATGTGGGAATATAACGTCTTTCTACTCCGTTGATGTATCGTCCATTTGGCAACTCAAGAATAAGCGCAATATTCTGTCTCCGCACCGCACGTCTGAAAGCTCGTACTTGTTTATCTGTCCAGCCTTTGTGAATATAATACTCTTCTTCATCTTGGCTCTTAGCATTTGGCCTATAATTATCAGAGGTGCTATTTAATGGTCTGAATCGGCAATCTATAACTCTGACTTTCCATCTTCGGCATGCATCAAGTTTTGCTCTCATTTCTTCATAGGATAGATCATGATTAAAGAGCATAAAGATAAATATGTCATCCGCATGAAATCTTGCATCCCTTAAGACTTGTATCTGCGCTTTAATTTTTGGCCACTGCGAATAAGGCCCGTCCCATGCGATACGCGGATGTTGAAACCGCGCTTTCTTTAGGTAAGAAGCAATTTCGGGGTCTTTAACTAATATTCGCCCATCCAACCCGCTTTGACTTTCACAGTGTATTCTGCTCTGATCGGGGAATTTATATTCAGCAATTTCAGAAAGGATGTCTTTTATATGCGGATTTGCAATTAGATTATTATCATAAAAAACAATTTTATTCTTTCTTATTTCATCTTTGATGCTTTTTTTGTAGGTAACATCCGGCTCGATTTTCCATGTTCCGCAAAAATTACATTTTCTGAAACAGCCTCTCGAACCGTGGACTATCTGATAATCTACATCCACTAAGTCGTAAGCGGGCTCAAAATCTTCAGCTATTCCTTTTTTATAGAGGCCCGTTTTTACATCATCACTCCCTGATGCTTTAGCATGTTCAGGCATAAGAGACGCATAAATCCCCCCAACTTCCATTCGTGCGCTGGGGTAAAGCTTTTTATAATACTGGACGCTTTCCCAGACTTGTTTTGACCAGTATGTGAAAAGAGAGGTTACCTTTATTTCGTCAGGGCGTTTGTTTGCTTGAAAGTTACCGCGATGCAATTCTACTCTGTCTCCAAGGTTTCTATGATAGGCTGCAATCTTCAAAAGACCGATGGGCAGAAAATTGCAATGGTTCTTGCTTTTTGCAGGAATGGGAAAGTTAGGTTCAACTAATAAAATATTCATTTTCCCTCTTCAAATAATACTATTATACACTCGGAATATTTAAAGTTGGTGCCTGTTGTTTCCTGACAAACACTCTCCCTTTTGAGGATTCTTTAAGATTAAGATTAATTACATCAAATACTGTCTGCTGGCTTACCTCTTTTGTTGGAGCTATCCCTCCAGACACTAATTTAAAAGCAAAATGGATCATTGGGCTATTATTAAATCCCAAATAAAAAATCGGGGGATAAGCATGGACATTGAAGCCTCTCTCTTCAGCCATTGTTTTTATTAAATATGGCGTAAAAAGTTTATATCGATACATTTCTTCTGTACTATCAGATCTATACCAATCGATGACTCTTCTTACAGCAGTCTTTGCTTTCTCATCACGCAAATAGTATCCTGACAACTCTTTCTCTAATTTCTGCAAGAACTCATCAATACTATGTCTACAATAATTTCTCTCCCGAATATTGAAAGTTAACAATAATAAAAAATGATTGCCTCTTTGTTTCTCTATTAAAGCAGTTATTGCTTTAATGCGCTTCAATTCGTGGTATAAGATCGAACCAAAACAATCAAGAAATACTATATCATAAGGAAATTGCAACTTATTCTTAAAGCCGTCACTACCTTTTATGATAATGTCTTCGATATCCCCAAAAAGAATGTTAACCCTATCGCACAATCCGGAATTGATAATATTTAGCCATAATTGACTACGGATCTTCGCGTCTACCTCAACAGCTGAACATCTTTCCAAGTAATCCTTCCATGCAAGAATATCTCGGATCTCTCCAGAAGGCATGCCCAGATAAGAAAGTTTTTTCTTCTTTTTTGCAAATTCTTTTTTTATTAATTCGGAATCTTCTGCTCTAACACGTTCTTTATTATTCGTTGTGGCATAGTTCTTTGGCAACATTCGACTTATTTCGTCTTTCTAGAGAATACCTTTAACAAATTTTGTTGAAATGCCTTAAGAACTTTTTCTAAAACTTCAGGTTCATCAACAAAGAAATCTTTTAGAGTCCGAACTGCTGTAGAGTAGACCTGTTCAGCTTGTGTTTCCATTTTCAAATTCTTCACAATATCGAACTCGGACTTCTCGGGCTTACTAACCTCTTCCACTTCCTTAAGTAATTTTTTTGCCTCTTTAATAACTTGATCTGCCAGAAGTTTTGTTTTCTTATCTTTTTGAGGAATATTCTTTTTTCTCTTCGCAATATTATCGATCACATTAACAAGTTTTGCGATCTTTTGCACGCTCAAGTCCTTTAACGCAGGGTCTCTCTTCTTTATATCTGCCTCAATAGAAGAAATGACCTCTACTCCCTTTTTTACATATTCTTCTGCTCTGCGAACATTAGAACTTTCACGAGCCAATACATTTAATTCATTGGAGATCACTTCAGCATCCTTATAAAAACCATCCCTTACGGTACTTTGTTCAAAATCGTCCCTCTGTGAGGTCGGGACAATGGTAGAGTCAATAATATATATCTCTCCGATAAAGTAAAAGGCCAAATGAGTAGAGGTCTTCCATATTGTTGTTCTAGTTAGATAATTATCCCCTACCGCAAAATTTTTATATCTATATACTAAACCGCTAATTTCTGTCGGCTTTACTTGCCCCTTATCTTTGTGTTCACAATACCAACAAAATGCAAGATATTTTGTTTTATTCTTACTATCTGGAACTGGAATAAATTGAGGGGGTTTCAAATCATCAGCAAAAGGCTTATAAATTTTCTCACCATCAACCGTCAGTTCAATGCAGTCATAATCATCCACAAATTTTCGGATGCCATCTTCGATATCTCCAGCGAAGGTAAATTTGGGGTCAAAAGGGACAGGGGCGTTTTTAGATATGTAATCAACAAGCTTATTCTTATCAAATAATATTTTTGAATCGTTTTTTATTTCATGCAATTCCACCATTGTGTAATGTTTATCTTTTTCCTCAACATCTGACATCAGCCTAGTATGTTTCTCTATAAGTTCACTAAGAGGGATATTGGCTCTTTTCTTTTTCAGTTCATCTATTTCCTTTAGCATTGACTCAGCATCAAATTCAAGTATGTATTTTTCAGCAACACCAAAAGGTGAAGAAATAACTATGAGCTTCTTTGCAACAGAAATGCCCGCAAGCTTCCCAATACCTCTAAAGCCAACAGACTCGCCAATAATCTTCTTTGAGAAACCGACTTTTCTATATTCATTCAACGTATGGCGGTCCATCCCTGTACCATTATCATGAATTACAATAGATGGTTTCTGAATGTTGACCGTTATTGCAACATTCTTGTCTCTGCTTACAGATTTCCAATTAACAACTGCATCGAATGCATTCTGAATATATTCTCTTATTACATGGAACTTGTTAGGATAAAGGCCTCCCGCTAACGCCTTTATAATGTGACCATAAGCAAATTCTTCTTTAGGTTTTATAATCAAGTCTGTTTTTTTTGCCATATTTCTCCCTAAGCCTACTGTAAGAAATTTAATAGAGACACATCCCATTTTTTCTTAAAAACCCCTCTGCGGTAATTAATAATCATGCTAAACGCTTGCGATACCATCGTCGAGGGTCGGTCCTGTTTCTTGTATTCCCCATTCCCCAGTCAAATCAATTCTCCCTCGCAAAAAACTCACGGCACCCCATTATCCACGTTCCTCTCAAACGTCTGAGCATAAAACAGTGCACAAATGCAAAAGTTCGGACTGATTCTTAAACCTCTCGAATTCGGGGGAATTAAAAACCGGGTTATTGTAGATACGCGGATAGACAGGAATAATGAACTGCTTCGGCCCCTTCAGAAAATTCATCAGATTAACGGCTTGCGCTATCACTGTTTTTCCGGTCCCCACTAAAAAAGGTTTAATAATGATAATACGATAAGCCTGTTAAAGACAAGAAGTATTTAATATAGGAGGGTGTGTCAGATCTACGATTCTCAGAATTTCATAAATATGGCATCAAGTACATTCTGGAAAAGTTTCAACTCCTACTATAGGTGGATAGGCTGAAGGCTGAAGACTGAAGGATGCAATGATTAGGTTTTTAGGCTGAAGGCCGAAGACTGAAGGGTACAATCCTTCCACCTGCAACCTATCAACCTTTAACCTATCCATCTTTTCCCCGCAACGCTCTAATCAACCCGTTCAGAATCTTCTCGGTTTCTACTATCCGTGGTTCTAACAGATCCATATCCTGATCGCACAGAAATCCCAGGCGCTTGGACAAACCTACCTGATAATGCAGTTCCCTTAATGATCCAAAGGCCACGGTGAGGAATCGAAGGTAATCTGCCTGACTGTCTCGTGCACATCCCTCCACTATATTAGAAGGAACAGAAACCGCTGCTCGCCTTATCTGAGAAGTCAGTCCATAAAGCTCTTCTCTGGGAAATCCTGCGGTCACCTGATATACCGATACCACCAGCTCGTCAGCCAACTCAAATGCTCTAAGTTTTGTGTGATCACGCATGAATTTCTCCTATAGGTTTTAGGCTGAAGGCCGAAGACTGAAGGGTACAAACCTTCCACCTTCCACCTTCAGCCTTCCACCTTCTGCCTTCCACCTACCTCTTTTCCCAACTCCGCCTCAATCTCCTCAATCGTCGGAAGGCTTCCTTTCAGAACTTCCGGCAGGTTATGGGTCAGTTGATATTCCGAAACGCCAATAGGTTTGTGAATATCGCTTAGGGCATACTCGGCTACCAGCTTGTCCTTGCTTTTGCACAGCAGGATACCGATGGTCGGCTGATCGCCGTCTTTGCGGAGCTGACTGTCTACGGCTTTAATATAAAAATTGAGTTTACCGGAATGTTCCGGCTCAAAATCCACGGTCTTTAATTCAACAACCACATAGCAATGAAGTCTGATATGGTAAAACAGCAGATCGATAAAAAATTCTTTTTCTCCGACCTGTATCCGAATCTGCCTGCCGACAAAGGCAAACCCGGAGCCAAGCTCCAGCAGAAAATGGGTGAGATGATCGGTAAGCCCCTTTTCAAGGTCTCGCTCATTATACTCCCTGGTCATACTTAGAAAATCAAATACATATGGGTCCTTGAGTGTTTCTCTTGCGAGGTCGGATTGGGGTTTTGGGAGCGTAACGGCAAAGTTGTTCACTGATCTCCCCTCGCGTTGATATAAGCCGCTCTCAATCTGGTGCACAAGAACACTCCGGCTCCAGTTATGAATTATTGTATTCTGAACATAGAAGACAGCTTCTTCCCGAGTTTTGCATTTACTGATGATCTCTCTATTGTGTCCCCATGGGATTTGAAAGATCTCTTTAATATTTGCAGGTTGCATTTGTCCCACAACTTGTGGGACATTTCCGGAAGTATCTCGATAAAATAAATACCATTTGCGCATGTATAAGAGGTTTGTACGAGAAAAGCCTCTTATCTCCGGAAATTCCACCATCAAATCTTTACTAAGTTGTCGTAAAAAGCCATCCCCCCATTTCGTAGTTGCCTGTTTTTTAACTATGTCAGCACCAAGCTCCCAATAAAAATTAAGAAGTTCGGCATTTACCTTCAGGGCCGCCTTTATCTGAACATTGCGGATCCTGCCCTTTAAATCCGCCAGCCAAATTTTATAATCATTGTCTATTATCAAATCAGAATGCATGTCCCCCCCATTTTATGTGTTCTTTTCAAATGCTAAAGGAAGCTATCGATTTAACGGCTTACTCCATTACTGTCAAACCAGTCCTCACATCAAGAAAATTTTAATAATGATAATACGACATGCCTTATAAAGACAAGGAGTATTTATTCATTGGCAGGTTTTTATTCTATCTGCGCTACTGCGTCCAAATAACTTAATTCCACCTCTCGCGTTTGAGCATCGTTAAAAAGAATATCCCGACGCTCACGAGCACGATGGTCGGGCCTGACGGGGTATTGAGGTAAACGGAAAGCATGAGGCCGGTAATCCCGGACACAAGGCCGAATATGCATGAAAGGGCGAAGAGGCGTCTCATGCTTAAGGCGAGATTTTTTGCGGCGGCGGCGGGAACCACGAGAAGGGACGTCACGAGGATTATGCCGATGATCTTGAGGCTCACTGTTACGACGATAGCGATGATGAAGAACAGGAGGTATTCAAAGAGCCTTACATTGATCCCCTCCACCTGCGCGAGGTCCCTGTTGAATGTGATCTGGAGAAAGGGTTTTGAAAAGAACAGGAGCGCGGAAATGCACAGGACCCCGATAACAAAAAGCAGGAGCAGATCGGTATTGGTTATCGCGAGTATGTCCCCGAACAGGTAGGTGAATATGTCGGCCCTGTAACCTTTCATCATCCCCATTACGAGCATGCCTGATGCAATGGAGCCTGAGAACGCGATCCCGATAACGGTGTCGTGGGAGAGTGTCGTCTTTTCAGAGAGCACGGCGATCAGCATAGAGATAAGTATCGCGACCACGACCGACGACACTGAAAGGTCAATGCCGAGGAGCGCGCCAACTGCGATACCGGCAAACGCCGAATGCGATATCGCGTCGGAGAAAAAAGACATCCGCCTCAGCACCACAAAGTTGCCGACAAAAGGGCAGAGTACGCCGACGATCAATGAGGCGACAAATGCCCTCTGGATAAATGGATACGCAAGGAATTCACTGATTGTATTCATAGTATCCTGGCCACAGATTTCGCAGATTGACACAGATTAATAAAGAAACCATTAATAGCGGCACATGGAATGACAACAACTCTGCTTACAAAAGCATTTGCAGATAAAATAAATCTGCGTATATCTGTGCAATCTGTGGATTGATTTATTCCTTTGAGTTTAATCGTGTTCATGGCAACTGTGTATGTACGCCCCCATCATTTCGCCGTAGACGTTTTTGATAACATCGTCAGTCAGTGTATTGGCCGGGCTGCCGCTGCATATCAGCCTGCGGTTTATGCACAGGACATTGTCCGCAAAACGGTAGACGATATTCAGATCATGAGAGATCAATATTACGGTCAGCCCCTTTTCTTTATTCAGCCTTTTCACCAGATCATAAAACCTTTCCTGCCCCTCTATGTCCACGCCTGAGGCCGGTTCGTCAAGAAAAAGTATCTTTGGCTCGTTAACAATGGCCTTGGCGATCATAACGCGCTGAAGCTCTCCTCCTGACAATCCCCCGATGCTCCGGTCCATCAAGTCCTGGGCCCCGACAATTTCAAGCAGTTCGTTAATATGTTTCTTGTCCCTTTTGAAAAACGAGAACGAATACACAGGAGGCACTGTAAACCCGATCAATTCGGAAACGGTCAGCGGGAACGTCCTGTCGAACTCAAGACGCTGCGGGACATAACCAACCTTGAAATGTGCGTTACCATTTCCAAATGGCCGGCCGAACAATGATACCTTGCCGGGCGAATACGGTATCAGCCCGAGAATGGCCTTGATCAGAGTGGTCTTGCCTGCGCCGTTGGGACCGATAAGGGCAACTATCTTGCCTTCCTCAACGGTGAATGTGATGTTTTCAATCAGGTGGCGGTCGTTGATCTTTACGCAGAGATTTTCAACGCTCAATGCATTCATTGATTCAATACCATTTTTAAAACTTCGAGGTTCGCCCTCATCCTCACTTCGTACCATTCAGGATAAAGCGCGCCCGTCTCAAGCGTGTCCAGGCTGTAGACCTGCAATTTCAGGTCCCTCGCGATCGTCTCAACAACTTTATGAGTAACGCGCGGCTCGGAAAAAATGACCTTTATGTCTTTCGCCTTTATTATGTTTATCACATCCGCCATATGTTTGGGCGTTGGCTCTCTCTCCGGGAAATTCTGGATTGCCGCGACCTGATTCAGTCCGTAGTCCCTCGCGAGATATAAAAAAGCTGAATGAAAGGAAACAAATTCTTTTCTCCTGAACGTCCTGACGCTTTCGCTTATCTCCCTGTCCAGACCCTCAAGACGCTTTATATACGCGGAGGCATTTTTTGAATAGATTTCCCCGTTGCGGGGGTCTGCCTTTATTAGTGCGTCTCTGATATTTTTGACCTGAATGATGGCGTTTCTGGGTGAAAGCCAGATATGCGGGTCATTGTCAATGACAGTTACGCCCGCGCTTGAATCCGCAACAAGAGGTTTCGCCCCGTGAGAATATGAGGTATCGGAAAGCTGCTGTGAAAATATCTTATCAAGCCACGTCTCAAGGCCAACTCCGTTTTTGATCAGGACCTGCGCCTGAGAGATCTTTATTACATCCTCCGGGCTCATCGAATATTCATGCGGGCCTGTCCCGGAAGGCAGGAGGTTTTCAACGTCCGCGGCGTCTCCCGTTATGTTTTTTGTAAAGCTGTAAAGCGGGGCGATGGTTGTAAGGACTTTCAGCTTCTTGCTGTCAGCGGAAGATCCCTTCGCGTTTGTCTCAAGCGATTCATATTTTTCAAACCTGGAGTCGGGCTGCCGGCATGACAGTAAAATGGAGGATAAAAAAAGCAGTAAAAAAACTGTTAATTTACTGTATGTTTTCACGGATAAGATTATAACATATGTTATCATTATTCCAATGAAATCATCTCCGCTCTCAGCTCTTACATACAGGAACTTCAGGCTCTTCTGGATCGGGCAGATCATATCCCTTACCGGGACCTGGATGCATTCCGCGGCGCAGGGCTGGCTTGTCTTCAAACTCACAAACTCGCCGTTCTACCTCGGGCTTGTGGGCTCGGCAATGTCAATGCCTATTCTTCTTTTCACAATGGCCGGGGGGGTTGTTGCCGACAGATTTTTTAAATGGAAGATTATTCTTACAGCGCAGATCATCCTCATGTTTGTCGTGCTGCTGTTAGCCGTCATGGTGTCATCAGGAGTTATAACTGTCTGGCATGTACTCATTATTTCTTTTCTTATCGGCACGACAAATTCATTTGAGATCCCGGCAAGGCAGTCGTTTTTCATAGAGTTGGTGGGCAAGGAAAACCTGGTAAACGCCATTGCGCTGAACTCCGCGGCATTTCACGGCGCAAGGATGATCGGCCCGACTGTCGCCGGAATAATTATGGGCTCCATAGGACTGTCCGCCTGTTTTTATATTAACTCGATCAGTTTCCTCGCGGTAATTATCGGGCTTTTAAGGATGCGCTTTAAGCCGGAAGAGATAAAGACCTCTCACGGGACAGGGATAAGAAAAGAATTTAATGAAGGCATGAAATACATCTTCGCTGACTCAAAGGTTTACACACTTATCATGTCCTCGGGGATAATCAGTTTTTTCGGATTTCCCTATGTCACATTTTTGCCCGTGTACGCGCGGGACATTTTAAAGACAGGCGCAACGGGCCTCGGGATACTCATGGGCGCTGCCGGAGCAGGCGCCCTTACCGGCGCGGTAAGCCTTGCCGTAAGAGGAGACTCCTCAAAACAGGGGCTGCTTCTTGCGGTGTCAGGTCTCGCCTTCTCCGCGGCGCTTCTTGTATTTTCTTTTTCAACCACTGCCTGGCTTTCTTACCTCATGCTTTTTATCGTCGGCTTCGGCGCGATAACCCAGGTGGCGACCGCCAACAGCCTTCTTCAGCTTGCGGTGCCTGACAAACTCAGGGGAAGGGTGATGAGTTCTTTCACGACAGTGTTTCTTGGAATGACCACGATAGGGAATTTGGCGCTCGGCAGCCTCGCGCATTATATCGGCACTCAGTACGCCCTTTTGACCAGCGCGGGGCTCTGCCTGTCAGTCTCATCACTGCTCATCCTGCTGAAACCGGAGATCCTGAAAATAAGATCACATCAACAATAACACCCCCGTTCCGCCATCTAATGAAACCGCTTGACATCTAATGTAACATGTGTTACGTTGTAATCAGGTGTTACTTTATGAAGAAGCGCAAACAGGCATTATGAAAGGTCCGGCAGAAACAAAAAAACCCAAATGGCTGTTGTTCTTTTACAGCGTCCCGTCAAAGCCGGTAAACGCGAGGATGAAGATATGGAGGAGGCTTGCGACTGCGGGTGCTGTACAGTTTAAAGGCGCGGTCTACGTCCTCCCGTACAGTGAAGAAAACTACGAGTTGTGCCAGTGGCTTGTCACTGAGGTCTCGTCGGTGAAGGGGGATGGGGCCTTTGTCAGCGTCAAGGGGATAGAGACAGCGACGGATGAGGAGGTTATAGGGCTCTTCAATCATCAGAGGGACAGGCATTACAATGCTATCGAAAAGAAGGTGGATGAGCTTGAAAGAAAAGTCGGGACCGCCGCAAAGGGGGCCGGGGCCCAGAGCAATAAAAAACTCCCGGAGTTGTTCAATAGGCACATGAAAGAATTTGAGGCCGCCCGAAAGGTAGACTTTTTTGAATCAAAAGCCGGGATTGCCTTGAAAAAGAAGTTTGACGCGCTGCTGAAAGAGATGAAAGGCCTGACAGTTCCCAATATCAGGCAAGTCCCGGAAGTGCTGCCCCGGCGTATTGAGGACTATCAAAAAAGGACATGGGCCACAAGAAAGAGACCCTTTGTGGACAGGATGGCCTCGGCATGGCTGATCAAAAGATTCATTGACAAAAAGGCCGCCTTTAAATTTATAGATGAAAAAGACCTGGCCGCTTTAAATAAAGCAACGGTTGCCTTTGATGTCAGGGACGGGGAATTTACCCATGTTGGAGACATGTGCACCTTTGAGGCGCTTGTCATGACCTTCGGCATAAAAGACAGAGCGGTAAAAAAGATCGCCGGGCTGGTCCATGAGCTTGATATGAAGGACGGGAAATATAAAAACCCGGAGGCGGCCGGGGTAGAAGATATCCTGGCAGGAATAAGAAAGACTGCAAAGGACGACGCGGAGGTCCTTGAAAAGGGGATGTCCGTATTTGAGATGCTATATGCATCAATAACATAAGAAAAGGAGAACAACATGCCATCTATTGACGTACATGCAAAAACAAGTATTGAAAGAACCGGCAAAGACTATAAGGATATCCATGAATGGGTGGACAAGGACGAGACAAAAAAAGTTGAACGCCATGACATTACGAGGATCCCTGAAAACGCAAAGGAAGTGGAGCTTAAATGGGGCGAGGAGGGGGTACGCGAATACATCCAGCATATCCACGACGACGTCAAGAAAAGGATGGCTGACACTCTCGCGTATTTTGGCGTTAAGTAAATTATGAGCAGGGTCCTCTCGCCCTTCGCGTCTCTCTGCACGGTGGGCTTCTTTGCAAGGCTTTCCTACGCGCTTGCAAGGAGCCCGGTGCTGCCGCTTTTCGCGCTTTATCTTGGGGCAGGGCCGGAGGCGATCGGGTTTGTTGTCGGCATCTCAACCGTAACTGGAATTTTTTTTAAATTACCGTCAGGCGCGTTGTCTGATATTATCGGAAGGAAAAAGACGATGCTGATCGGCATCTTTGTCTTTGCCTTCATGCCTTTCACCTACCTCTTTGTAAAAGATTATTCCTTATTGCTCGTGGCGAGATTCATACACGGGCTTGCAACGGCAATATACGGCCCGGTGTCAATGGCGGTCGTCGCTGACACGGCAGGGACAAAAAAAGGCGAGATGCTTTCGTGGTTTTCTTCCGTCACGATCATCGGGAATCTTTTAGGAGCGCCTGTCGGCGGATTCATACTCCACAACTTATCGTCAACCGCCGGGCCTTCAATCGCCGATTTTCACAGGGCGTACATCGTAAGCGGTTTTGCGGGGATGATGTCACTGGTTCTCGCATTGAGATTCTTAAAAGAAAAAGAGGCTGTCGAGAAAGGGCTGGGAATAAAAGAAGCTTTTGGAAAATTTGCATCCGGCATAAGAGAAGTGATAAGCGATAAAAGAGTTGTCATCACATCAAATATGGAAGGGCTGCAAAACCTGACAGTCGGCGCGTTGGAGGCGTTCCTGCCGATTTACGCGGTGACGGTTGCGGGACTAAATGAATTTCAGGCGGGACTTCTATGGGGCATACAGGTGCTTGTGACTATCATTTCCAAACCTGTCATTGGAAAGACCTCCGACAAGTACGGCAGGAAGCCGTTAATTGTAGCCGGCATGATCTTATGCGCTGTATCTTTCGGGGTAATCCCGCTCCTGAAAAGTTTTTACCTCCTGATGCTTGCCGCCGTCTTCTTCGGTTTCGGGGAGGCCTTTGTCACCTCATCCTCAGCCGCGCTTGTCGCCGATATATGCAAGGAAAAACATTTCGGGACCGCGATGGGCACGTTCGGGACCATATTCGATATCGGCCATGCAGCAGGGCCGATACTTGCCGGATTTCTGATAGCGCGTTACGATTATCTCTACTCATTCTGGACCATGAGCGCGATACTGATAATCATGCTGCCAGTGTTCATTTTCGGGGTGAAAGAGTAAGACGGGACGTCTGCCGGTAAAAATTTCGGTTCATTCGTAAAAAAACTTGGATAACATGAAAATAACCACAGAGACACAGAGGCACGGAGGTAGACAAAAAATAATTGTTATGTTTTCATTGCTTTATTTTCTCTGTGTCTCAGTGACTCAGTGTTTATAATAAGCTGTTTTTCAACTTAAATACAAAAGAAGGAAAATTTCTTTATACCGAATACATATTAAATATCTCGTCAAACACAGGGGCGACTTCCAAAAACGCGTTCATCACCGAGGGGGCAAAGTGTTCCGGCATGGTCCTGCCGTCACCTTCAGTGATTATCCTGAAGGCTTCCTGATGGGTAAAGGACGGTTTATAAGGCCTCTTGCTTCTTAAGGCGTCATACTGGTCGCAGAGCATTACCACCCTGCCCTCAAACGGTATTGCCTCGCCTTTTAGTCCCCTCGGGTATCCCGTGCCGTCCCATCTCTCGTGATGGTTTAACGCGATTGAGGCGGACATCTGTATATTGGCATATGATGAGCCGTGGAGCACCTTCTCGCCGATGATGGTATGCTGTTTTATAACTTCAAATTCCTTGCGGGTAAGGGGGCCGGGTTTTAAAAGTATATTGTCGGGAATGCCTATCTTCCCTATGTCGTGCATCTGGCTTGCGAAGGTAATTGTTTCAATAAATTCAATCGGCATATTCAGGGACTCGACAATCTTGTTTGAGTAAAGGCCGATCCTCGATATGTGGGCGCCTGTATCCGTGTCTCTGAATTCAGCCATTGCGGTCAGACGCTGTATCATCTCTTTGCTGATATTTCTGACAAGCGACAGGGCGTTGGCTAATTCACTTGTCCTCTGCTCAACTGTGCTCTCAAGCATGTGTTTGTAATCCTTGTCTATCTGCAGGAGCCTTTTAAATTTGACCGCCTTTTCTATCGCGTACATGAGGTATTCCGGATTGTAGGGTTTGACGATAAAATCAAACGCGCCGTGCTTTATCCCTGCCACCGCCATGTCCATTTGCGCGTATGCTGTCATGAGAATTATGGGCGTCTCATTATTGATGCCGTGAATTTTTTCAAGAAGTTCAATACCTGAGATCTGAGGCATCTTGATGTCCGTCACTACAACATCCACCTTGCTATCAACGAATCTGGCCAATGCGTCTTTACCGTTTTTGCAGGAGATGACGGAATATCCGAATTCCCTCAACAACCCGGAAAGAGAGCCGAGAACCAGCGGATCGTCGTCAACGACAAGGAGGTTTGCCCCGTCCCCGTTACTCATTTTCCCATGGCTACTTTCACTCTGCTTAAAAGCCCTGACGGAGAGATCGGCTTTGCCACAAAAGCTATGCCCTCCTGGATTATTTCCTGTTTATTTATGAAGTCGGCGGGATAACCGCTTATGAGAAGCGCGTTGATATCAGGCCTCATCTCTTTTATCCTGTCGTATGCCTCTTTACCATTCATCTTCGGCATTATCACATCAAACATGAGAAGATCTATTTCGTCTTTATTCTCCACAAATTTAACTACCGCATCCTCGCCGTCAACCGCTTCAATAACATTATACCCGAATTCCTCAAGCACCTGGGTCGTGAGCTTCCTTACCACAGGCTCGTCCTCCGCCAAAAGTATTGTGGCCCCCGCGCCTGTCAGCTCAGGAAGTTTCAACGACTCCGCCTCTAAAACCTCTGACTCAATCATCGGAAGATATATCTTGAAGGTTGTGCCTGCGCCGTGTTCGCTGGAACAATTAATATAGCCGTTATGCTGCTTGATTATTCCATACACTATAGAGAGGCCAAGCCCGGTGCCTTTTCCAACTTCTTTAGTCGTAAAGAAAGGTTCAAATATCCTTCCCCTTATATTTTCATCTATGCCTATGCCCGTATCCGAGACCGAAATAAAAGCATATAAGCCGGGCTTGCCATGACCGTGCGCTGAAATAAATTCCTTATCAAGTTCTACAAATCCTGTTTCAATAACTAAGGCCCCGCCGCCCGGCATTGCGTCCCTTGCGTTTGTGCACAGGTTGATCAGCACCTGGTCAATCTGCACATGGTCCGCCATTATGGTCAGGTTCCCCCTCAGTACCGTCTTTAATTCTATGTCCTCGCCGATGACCCTCAATAAAAGACTTTCCATGCTTTTAATAATTTCATTGACCCTTACCGGCTCAAGGTTTGTGGCCTGCTGCCTGCTGAATGCGAGAAGGCTTTGCGTAAGATTAGCTCCCCTCTCTGACGCGGTGAGTATGTGTTCGATATTATTTTTCAGCGGGTCGTCTTTGTCCATTTTCATCTTCAATATATTCGAATATCCAATTATCGCAGTCAGTATATTGTTGAAGTCGTGCGCGATGCCCCCGGCAAGCTGTCCGATGGCCTCCATCTTTTGCGCCTGGCGAAGCTGGTCTTCCAGCTTCCTGCGCTCCGTGATGTCCCTGGCAACGTGTATTAATCCGGACAGATTATTGTTGCTGTCAAACCGGGGGATGGCCCTTATTTCGATGAACTTTCTCAAGTGGGGCTCATATAATTCAAACGTGGCAGGAACGCCCGTGTTATAACAATCACAGCTTGGGCAGCCCTCGGGCGGATGCCCGCTCCCATGATAATACTTATAGCATTTTACCGAGGTAAGGCTCTTTAAATTGGAAAGGCCGAGTATTTTCCCGGCAGCTTTGTTTGCGTGTATTATGTTGTAATCCATGTCATGGACGGTGATCATGTCCGTGATTGTATCAAATGTGTCCTCCCAATCGTGTTTGATCTGAAAGAGCTGTTCCTCCATTTTCCTGCGCTCAGTGACGTCGCGGAATATCCCGCAGGCGGCAACCACTTCCCCTTCAACCTTCAGCACGCTCACGTTGCCGTCCACCTCGATAGCGCGTCCGTCTTTTGATACAAACGTCGCCTCGACATTCTGAACATCCTCTCCTGACATTACCTTTTTAAAGGTCACCGCGCAGCGGGCTTTACAGTCTGAGTGTATTATGTCGAAAACATTCAGCCTCTGGACCTCTTCCCATGTGTATCCCATTGTCTTTAACCACGCCGGATTTACAAAAATAAATTTTCCGTCCGGGGCAATGCTCTGGATCATATCGTGGGCATTTTCAAAGAGGTTCCGGTAGCGTTCCTCGCTTTCTTTGAGCGATGACTCGGTCACCCTGACCTCTGTAACGTCTTCAACCATTTCTATCGCGGCTATTACTTTACCCTTGTCATTTTTGATGGGAGCGGAACGGACGCGGTAATGTCTGAATGCATCTCCAGCCGGCGTATCTGTTATTGTTTCATGCGTCTCCCCGTCAGTCAGTGTTTTACAGGTAGGACAGTATGAGCATACTGTTTCTCTCGGGGGCGTATTAAATGCCTGATAGCAGACAGGTTTATTTGAAACATCTATTTGCGGGAACCATTCCTTCATCTGATGATTCAAGGCCAGTATTTCCATGTCCGGGCTGATAACAGAAATGCCGATCCCGAGGTTTTCTACAACGCTCCTGTATTTTTCTTCAGAAGCGCGAAGTTTTTCTTCGAGCTGTTTGCGCCCGGCAATATTGAATGCGGAATATACGGCCAATGTCAGGATAAAACAGGTAAACACACGGGTCCATGTTTCACTTAGAGTCGGGGCAAATACCTGGGAGATAAAATCGCCTTCCCGGAAGATTAAAGCGTCGCCTGCCGAATCAATTATCCAGTAAAGAGCTACTGCTATGATGCTGACCAGGACTACTTTGCTTCTGCTTGTTATTCGTTCAGTTCCGTTACGGGTGAACATACTTAAGTTTCCTAAGTGAAAACAATTGCTATAGGCAATCGATACTATTTTATCGGATTTAGCAAGAAAAAGGTTAAGCAGGTGGAACAGAGGGACGCGTGCCCTACTTTGTTTTATGTTTACTTATTAGTAAAACAGTTAAAAAACCGAACATTATACCTATCGCCAACGACGTATAAGGAAAAACCACAAACATGATCACCGGGGTCAACAGGGTCCTTGTAACAACTTTCAAATACTCGCTGTCCCGTATAACATCTGCTATCGGGGGAGAATGTCTGTAATAAAAATCAACAAAGACCCTGCCGGCTGAATTAGTCAGGAGATGTCTGTCCCGGAATTCCCGCAACGCCTTAACATACGGATGCATCATACTTCCATACGCGGCGGTTGCTATAAAACACCCGCCCCCGCCTCCGCCTCCGCCGGAAGCCGCATTTGCGTTTCCGGGGGCGTTCCCGTTTCCGGTGTCTATGGGGTTATTGCCTTCTGCCGGGCCCCGTTCTCCCTCCAACAGCGACTTGTAAGCATTCAGCCTCCCGCCTGTTACGACCTTGCCAGTCAGCGAAGAAACAGGGTCAACGCCCCTTAGAAGGGCCGCCTTTATTTCAAGATTTGTCAGCTGCGGCTTCATCGCCTTGACTAACCCCGCTGCGCCCGATACATACGGCGCAGCCATTGACGTGCCGCTGTAATACGTATAGCTGTAACTGCTTACAGTCAGGGGCGTTCTTGTCAGTCTCACCTCGTCAATATAAACCCCGCCCTTATTGCCGGATTTGTCTGTTGTCATGCCGAATCCGAAATAAAAGCTGTCATTCATCTGGGAGATGTCCGTAAAATCATTTGTTGAATCCGTTATATAATTCCCGTTCGTTGAACCGCTCCTGTAGTCTGCCCAATCCCAGTCTGATCCGTTGGCAGAGTAATTAATATCCAGATAATCAGCCCCGTCCTCAAGTTCTCCCTTCCACTTAAATGACAGGGTGTAAATATTATCTTTCACTGAAGTGACAGGCGTAGAATACCCTGCCCATGAAGTTGTGTTTTCGAGGTAATTACCGCCGGGGCTGTCTTCGAGGCTGTTAGCTCCGCCAGTTCCTGTTCCGCTTGTTACAGCCCATGAGAAATTAACGCCTCCCATGGTCCATCCTGACAGCGGCAGGTTTCCTGATGCGCTGTCAAAGTTCTCGCTGTATACAGTAACCGGCTCTCCGAAACCGAATTGGGGGATTGAGCTGTAGATGCTGATTCCGGGAGCTGCCAGGTCCACTGATGCTGCGCCGTAATTTGAAAAGACAGCGAGGTTCTCGCTGGAGTCAGTGGCTGCTACTGATATAATATTTGCACTCTCATAGCTCGCCGGATAAAAAGGCGACTTGTCATTGTCTGTATTTCCATTCCCGGCGGCGCAGACAACTACCGCGCTTGATGCCTCTATGGCATCTTTGAGTGCGCGGCTGTAATTGCTCCCTCCCCAACTGTTATTTATTACATGCGCTCCCTTATTATTTGCATATAGAATTGCGGCAATGGCGTCTGCCGTTGTCCCGGAGCCGTTAACTCCCAAAAACCTCAACGGCATTATCTTCGCATTCCACATAACGCCTGTTATACCGATGCCGTTATTGCCGGCTGCTGCTATTACCCCTGCCACATGTGTCCCGTGTCCGTTGTAGTCGGTCGGGTCGTTGTCATGGCCTACAAAGTCCCATCCGTGGCAGTCGTCTGTATAACCATTTCCATCATTATCAATGCCGTCAGTGCAATCCTCCCCTGTATTAGTCCAGATGTTATCGCTCAAATCCGGATGGTTATACGCAACGCCGGTATCAACAACCGCTATGACAACATCGCTTGAGCCTGTTGTCTTGTCCCATGCCTCAGGCGCGTGTATGCCTGAGCCTGAGATGCCGCCTGCCACCCCATCGTTGTGAAGCCCCCATAGCTGGCTGTAAGACGGATCGTTGGGGACCGCAAGCGCGTGAACAATGAAATTAGGCTCGGCATATTCCACGTTCGGGTCCAGCTCATAATATTTAACGCCATCTTCAACGCTCATGGTTTGAGGGAGCTTCACTTGATGAAACCTGGTATCATTGACGCCCATTTTCTTTACTGTGCCGGCATCTGAGTGAAGCCCGTTTATTACAGCCGCATTCACCGGGTTTTTAAGTTTGATTATTATTTCCCCGGGAACGTATTGCGCCGCACTGGTTTTACTGAACGCAGCAAGGATTAATGTGAAGACCATCAACCCGCCGATAAGCTTTTTCATATCCTGGTCCAACCTGCTCGTTAAATTTCCAGTTATCCTTTCGGTAAAACAGGCCGGTTACTTTAGACAGGGAAGATAATATTTGTATTTGTTATGAGGAGTGAAGGAAGGGTTAACTGTTAGCTAAAGTTCAAAAGTGTGCACTTTTAATTCTTAATTGACATGTAGGAAGGGTTAACTTGCGGAAGACGAGAGAATATTTGCAAGCCTCACAAAATCCTCTATCGTAAAATTTTCAGGCCGCAACTTCGGATCAATGCCTGCTTCATGTAATGCGTCTTTGATGCCTTCAAATGACTTCAAACTGTTCACGATGGTTTTTCTTCTCTGCGAAAATGCAGTCTTCATTAACCTTAAAAAGAATTCTTCATCGTTGACCGGGAAAAGAGGCGTCCGGGAGACTTCAAAATGCACGACCGCTGAATCCACTTTTGGAGGCGGCAGGAACGCCTTGCGGGACACGGTAAATTTCAGGGAGGGTTTTGTGTGCAGTTGCGTTGAAATTGAGAGCACGCCGTACTCCTTGTCTTCGCGAGAGGCCGCGATCCTTTTTGCGACCTCTTTCTGCATCAGCAGTGTCATGCTCGTGATCTTCTCTTTAAATTCGAGCAGCCTGAACAAGAGCGGTGTGGTTATATAATAAGGAATGTTTGCCACAACCTTGAATTTCCCTTCAATAGTGTCGTAAGGAAATTTCAGGGCATCGGCCTGTACGATCTCAACGTTGCTGCTCTCTGAAAGAATTCCCTCAAGCTTCCCGATCAACCTTTTATCAAGCTCGATCGCAATGACCTTCTTCGCATACAAAGAGAGAAACCTCGTCAACGTCCCAAGCCCCGGTCCTATCTCGACAACGGTGTCATCCTTTGTTATACCGCTGCAGGCGATGATCTTCTTCAGGATGTTCGGGTCAAAAAGAAAATGCTGTCCAAAGGGGCGTTTCATTTAAGTCTGATATTCCTGATGGCGGTCACAATGGTGTCATTTATCAGAACTGCAAACGCCATATAGATTTAGCTTCAACGGCTAATCGAGCTTGCCTTTGAGATATGGTTTCTTCAGTCCATTCATTGTAATCGGCGATAGACTTGGTAAGCTGAATACTGCTTTTGGCATAAACAACTTTTTTATTGTCAAAACACTGCGTCCCGCTTTCCTTATTCAGGTTTTTTTCTAAAAGTGTTAGATTCCCCAAGCGATAAATGCATCTTTCAATAACTTCATCTCCAAGATAATTCCACTCATCTACATCGCTTTCAGGAATTATATGCTCAACGGTATAAAGGTCGCTGGTTTGATCAATATCCGCATGATACTTATACCTCTCAATCTCAGCAAAAATGTATTTGACTATCCTGTGGTTTCTGGGGGTGCTTTTGAACACCGTTCTTGAAAATTCGGTTTCAAAACGCTCGTCGTCCGGATAAATATCTCTTAACTCATTCATATTAAGCTGCTTGTTCTTGCGGATGCTTAACGCTACTGCATTATAGGCTATTTCCTGTTCGTTAGGGTTCAGACCACCAATGACATTATATCGGAATGAAATTATAGAACATGCCTTTAGAACACGTTTAAGATCATATTCTTCTAAAAAGTTGTAGGCGGTCAGCAGAAGAGAAAGGGGTTGTTTTACCTGAAACAATTTCAGTTCTCTCAGATAGTCTGCAATTTGTTTTTTCCCTTTCCAGAGATCATCTTCAGGATTTTGCAGCGCCATATACACATCCGCATTGCTATCCAATGCACGAATCAGAGAGAAAGCATCTCCCTTCGTTTTAATATCTTTTCTGATGGCCTTAAAGAGATCATTCTTTCTAACAGTTTTATTCAGACTATTCCAGTAACATCTCAGGAACTCAGGAAATTTTTCGCTTCCAAGCTTACCAATAACTTTACTCCACAGCAGTTCCATTTCCTCCAATTCTGATTTATGAGGGTTGGTTGCATCTACCACTGAAAATAAATAATTTTTCAGCAAGTCGGATGACGAAAGTTTTACTCCTCTTGCATTCAGTGTTTCAAAAACCTTAAAGGCGTTTAACTCATCGGAGACTTTAATTACAGTAAAGAAAAGTTTATCAACAATGGCATCAACAAAACCTGCCAGTGATTCACCTGTGACATATTCTGTTTTTATTCTTTCATAGAACCACTGAAAGCAGCTTCTCATTTGCTTTTCCGAAATATTTATTTTCCTGCTTGGCAGACTTTGCAACGGCACAATGTAATTTCTGTAATAATCATCATTGTTACGATTCAATCTCAGCTTGTTTTTTGATATAAGCGTAACAGGATCTAAATACCCTATGTAACTGCTCATCAATGCTTCTTTGCGTCTAAGATTTTGTTCAGCATCAATTCCCTTATCTGCCAACTCTTGCAGGCATTTTAAAACTGCAAGAACAAGTATGCTCAAGGTAGTAAGTCTTTGCTGCCCGTCAATTACCCGAAAATTTTTATTGTCCGAACTTTGCAGCACAAGGTAGCCCATATAATGCTCGGATTCATCAAGGTTTAATGAGCGTATGTCCTGCCACAGATCATCCCAATGCTCAGATTCCCAGGAATAGTCTCTCTGAAATTTAGGAATTTCATATTGTAATCCATTGCCCATTAACTGGCGATACGTTTCACTTGAAGTATCTCTTATGCCTTTCATAGCAGTTACCTCTATATATAGATAGATTTACACTACTTAAGAATTTATCTCAACACATACTGCATTTTTTCTCCCCCCAGTGACTGCTTTAAATTAGGGGTACACTACTGTCCGGTTAAGAATCGAATAGATTCAACTGGTTTTGATTTTCGGTTATATTGAAACCATAATTGGAATACTGAACTATTTGTTGTAAAGGCATTTTTTCGAAAAGAGTAACTGACAGAATCTGTAATAAAGTA